>NZ_JBGONH010000001.1:0-241571 GCF_041439075.1 Vibrio sp. FF145 | reverse complement strand
GGCAGTGCCGGCAGATTTACAGTCTGCTCCCTTTGGCCACTCGGGAACCCCTCCAGGGTGTTTTTCCTAACTCATAATGGATAGGCTAAAGAGATGTTTTTCCCAACGCATCTCTCAAGTGCGGAGCGCATCATAGCAAACACGTTAAACCTGTAAAGGGTTTTTCTTATGGTTTTGTGTTAAATGCTGCCTTTTTGGGCAAAGATGGCGAAAAGTACGCATATTGCTCGTGAAGTGAACATCTGTATTAAGATTTACGTACTGATAGGTAACACCTTGAGGTAATTAGCTTTCTGTATCGCGTTTGGTTCGTGTCATTCGTCATGAAACGTCAATTGAATTTAACTTAGATTTACACTTCTTGACGTTACAGCATTCATCAGTTGATAGAATACGGTTAATTTCATTTATAGATATTAAATCTCACTTGCAGACCATTATTATGAAGCATAAAACTGTTTTAACCCTGCTTAGCTTGTCTATCATTATGGCGTCTCCAGCCGCACTAGCTAAACGTATGGGCCCTAGCACTGTCACTGTTGTTACCGAGCAAGTTGATATTCACCAAGTTAGCCAGTCTCTTTCTTTGGTCGGTAAGTTAGAAGCCGAGCAATCTGTAATGATCACTTCTGAAGTGGCTGGCAGAGTGAACTCTATTAACATCAAAGCCAATCAAGATGTCACCAAAGGGCAGATGTTGGTTCAACTCGATGACGACAAAGCAAAAGCAGCAGTTGCAGAAGCACAAGCATATTTAAAAGATGAAAAGCGTAAGCTTGCGGAATTTCAACGACTAGTGAAACGTAACGCGATCACTCAAACTGAAATTGACGCTCAGAAAACTAACGTAGAGATCGCTAATGCTCGCCTAGCTGCCGCTAACGCTAACCTGAAAGATCTACATATCAGTGCACCTTTCTCTGGTACGGTCGGTTTTATTGACTTTAGCCGCGGCAAAATGGTGACATCGGGTACAGAGCTCGTGACGTTAGATGACTTGTCTGTGATGCAGTTAGATCTTCAGATTCCAGAGCGCTACCTTTCTAAACTGTCTAAAGGTATGACAGTAACGGCTCGCACCAGTGCGTGGGGCGATACTCAGTTCACGGGTACTGTGGTGGGTATTGATTCTCGCATTAACGCCGAAACTTTGAACCTTCGAGTTCGAATCCACTTCGATAACAACAATGATTACCTAAAACCGGGCATGTTAGTGGCGGCTGATATGGACTTCCCACCAGTAGAAGCCCCAATCATTCCAGTTCAAGCGCTTGAGTATTCAGGCACTAAGCGTTTCGTTTATGTTATTGGCGAAGATAACAAAGCGACTCGTACCGAAGTATTCCTCGGGGCTCGTCTTGATAACGAAGTCGTGATCGAAAAAGGCATCGAGATTGGTCAGAAGATCGTAGTGCAAGGTATCGTGAACATGCGTGACGGTGTTTTGGTTCAAGAGCTTGCCGTCAATCGCCCTGCTAAACTTGATGAAAATACAGCAGTACAAGAAGGCGCTAACTAATGTTGTTATCTGATGTTTCTGTGAAGAGACCAGTAGCGGCTGTTGTATTGAGCCTGCTTTTGGTTGTGTTTGGTATTGTCTCTTTCAATAAACTCGCAGTTCGTGAAATGCCCGATATTGAAAGCCCGGTGGTATCGATCAGCACTCGTTATGAAGGTGCATCTGCCACCATCATTGAAAGCCAAATCACCTCCAACCTTGAAGATCAGTTATCCGGCATCAGTGGTATCGATGAAATCGAATCTACGACACGAAACGGATCGTCACGAATCACCATCACCTTTGAACTTGGTTATGACCTCAATACTGGTGTCAGTGATGTGCGTGATGCGGTAGCACGTGCTCAGCGTTCGTTGCCTGATGAAGCCGATGACCCGATTGTTTATAAGAACAATGGTAGTGGTGAAGCGTCGGTTTACATCAATCTCAGCTCGACGGAGATGGACCGAACGCAGTTAACCGATTACACCGAACGTGTGTTGATTGACCGCTTTAGTTTGATCTCTGGTGTGAGCTCGGTGGATATTTCTGGCGGTTTGTACAAAGTCATGTACGTGAAGCTGAAACCTGCGTTAATGGCGGGTCGTGGTGTTACCGCCTCTGATATTACACAAGCCCTACGTAACGAGAACATTGAAAGCCCGGGTGGCGAAGTGCGTAACGATGCGATTGTGATGTCGGTTCGTACTGCTCGTTCATATACTGAAGCCAAAGATTTCGAATACCTAGTGGTGAAACGTGCTTCTGATAACACGCCAATTTATTTGAAAGATGTAGCGGATGTTTACATTGGCGCAGAAAACGAGAACTCGACCTTTAAGAGTGATGGCGTTGTGAACGTCAGTATGGGCATTGTGCCTCAGTCTGATGCCAACCCACTTGAGGTGGCTGACTTAGTTCATAAAGAAGTAGAGGCCATTCAAAAGTTCTTGCCTGACGGAACTCGTCTAGCGGTGGACTATGACTCCACTGTCTTTATCGACCGTTCTATCTCAGAGGTATACAGTACCCTCTTTATTACGGGTGGTTTGGTTATCCTCGTGCTTTACGTCTTCATTGGCCAAGCGCGTGCAACGCTGATTCCAGCGGTAACCGTTCCTGTGTCGCTAATCTCGTCGTTTATTGCGGCGTACTACTTTGGCTTCTCTATCAACCTCATCACCTTGATGGCACTTATCCTGTCTATCGGTTTGGTGGTCGATGATGCGATTGTGGTGGTTGAGAATATTTTCCACCACATTGAACGTGGTGAATCACCATTGCTTGCGGCTTATAAAGGGACACGTGAAGTAGGCTTTGCAGTAATCGCAACCACGCTAGTATTGGTAATGGTGTTCCTACCCATCTCGTTTATGGACGGTATGGTAGGTCTTCTGTTTACTGAGTTCTCAGTGCTATTGGCGATGTCGGTGATCTTTTCATCTGTCATAGCATTAACCTTGACGCCGGTTCTGGGCAGCAAGATTTTAAAAGCGAATGTGAAACCTAATCGCTTCAATCAATTTGTTGAACGTGTGTTTGGTAAGTTAGAAGCTGGATACAAATCGGTATTGCGCCGTGCTCTAAACTGGCGTTGGGCAGCTCCAATCATCATTATTGCATGTATGGGCGGTAGTTATGGTTTGATGCAACAAGTGCCGTCGCAACTGACGCCACAAGAAGACCGTGGTGTTATCTTTGCGTTTGTTCGTGGTGCCGACGCAACTAGTTACAACCGTATGTCTGCCAACATGGACATCGTTGAAGAACGCCTAATGCCGCTGCTTGGTCAAGGATTCTTGAAGTCATTCAGCATTCAATCGCCAGCGTTTGGTGGTAATGCGGGCGACCAAACGGGCTTCGTTATCATGATCCTGGAAGACTGGGACGAACGTGAAGAAACAGCACAACAAGCCTTGGGTGAGGTACGTAAGTCTTTAGCGGGTATTCCTGATGTGCGTGTGTTCCCGTTCATGCCAGGCTTCCGTGGTGGTTCGAGTGAGCCTGTGCAATTTGTACTGGGAGGCTCTGATTATTCTGAGCTTCAGAAGTGGGCAGAGCTCTTAAAGCAAGCGGCTGAAGACTCTCCAATGATGGAGGGCGCGGACATTGATTACTCTGAGAAAACACCAGAGCTATTGGTAACCGTAGATAAGCAGCGTGCAGCAGAGCTAGGTGTTAGCGTTTCAGACATCTCAGATACGTTAGAAATCATGCTTGGTGGCCGCAGTGAAACGACGTTCGTTGAACGTGGTGAAGAGTACGACGTTTACCTGCGTGGCGATGAAAACAGTTTTAACAATGCCAATGACTTAAGCCAAATCTACATGCGAACTCAGTCTGGTGAATTGGTGACACTCGATACTCTAACGCATATTGAAGAAGTAGCGTCCTCGATTCGTTTATCGCACTACAACAAGCAGAAATCGGTGACCATCAAAGCGAACCTAATGGAAGGTTACACGCTGGGTGATGCTCTAGATTTCCTTGATGAACAAGCGATTGAGCAGCTACCGGGTGATATTTCAGTAAGCTACTCAGGCGAGTCTAAAGATTTCAAAGAGAACCAATCGAGCATCTTAGTGGTGTTTGCGTTAGCGATGTTGGTGGCGTACTTGGTACTCGCGGCGCAATTTGAAAGCTTCATCAATCCTCTGGTGGTGATGTTCACCGTACCTATGGGTATCTTTGGCGGCTTCTTAGGCTTGGTGTTGATGAGTCAAGGGCTCAACGTTTACAGCCAGATCGGTATGATCATGTTGATCGGTATGGTGACCAAAAACGGTATCTTGATCGTCGAATTTGCCAACCAACTTCGAGATCGTGGTATTGAGTTTGAAAAGGCGATCATTGATGCTTCAGCTCGACGTCTACGTCCAATATTGATGACGGCGTTCACCACATTAGCCGGTGCAATCCCATTGATTACTTCAACGGGCGCAGGCTATGAAAGCCGAGTGGCAGTAGGTACGGTTATCTTCTTCGGTATGGGCTTCGCGACACTGGTAACTCTGTTTGTAATCCCTGCGATGTACCGACTGATTTCCGGCTCAACACGCTCTCCGGGTCACGTGGAAGCGGAGCTTAATAAAGAACTCAGCCATGATAACGTGGGAAGAACCTCTCACGGTTAATAAACACGCCCGCTCAATGAACATGCACGGTTAATGAACATGGAATAGTGTAACAATATTGAAAAGCCTGCGTTTGCTCCTAGCGAATGGCAGGCTTTTTTTGTATAACAAGCAGAGCTCAATGAATTAATACAATAAATCGAATAAAGGAAAGTAAAGTGGCTGAATTTAAATACAAAGATCTTTCTCAAAAAGAACAAGATAAGCTAGATGCAGCAACCTTTCGTCGTCTGCTAGCACACTTAGACAATAATAAGGATGTGCAGAACATCGACCTGATGATCTTGGCTGGCTTTTGCCGTAACTGTTTCAGTAAGTGGTACAAAGCAGAAGCTGAACAACAAGGCTTAGACTTGGATATCGATGACGCACGTGAGCGCGTATATGGCATGACTTACGATGAGTGGAAACAAAACCATCAACCAAAAGCGACGCCTGAACAACTAGCGGCGTTTGAAGCGAAGCAGAAGCCAGAATAATTTGTTCTCGCTAGAAATTGATGAATAGAATAAACCAAAAAAGAGCCCATCAAGGGCTCTTTTCTATTTCGAACTATCGGTTTATATGAACTTAAGCCAGTTGACCCGTTTGCGAGAAAGCTTCTAGCTTCGCTGCATAAGGTTGTAGGTCACCGATATTCAGATTTACCCACTCGTCATTGAAGTAAGTGTCTAGGTAACGTTCACCGCTATCACATAGCAAAGTCACGATAGACCCTGTCTCTCCACGCGCTTTCATCTCACTGGCTAGCTGAAGCACGCCGTACATGTTAGTACCGGTTGATGCGCCAACCTTGCGACCAAGAATGTCAGATAACCAATGTGTCGTTGCGATACTTGCTGCGTCTGGGATTTTACGCATTTCGTCAACCACACCAGGAATGAAGCTTGGCTCTGCTCGTGGGCGACCAATGCCTTCAATCTTGCTGAATGTACTGCCTTTCACGTTCGCATTGCCTGTTTGGAAGTATTCGTGGAATACAGAGTTCTCAGGGTCGACAACACAAAGCTTAGTTTCATGCTGTTGGTAGCGAATGAAGCGGCCGATAGTTGCAGACGTACCGCCAGTACCTGGGCTCATTACTACCCACGCTGGAACTGGGTGATCTTCCATCTGCATTTGATTGAAAATGGAGTTCGCGATGTTGTTGTTACCACGCCAGTCGGTTGCGCGCTCAGCGTAGGTAAATTGGTCCATGTAGTGACCATTCAGTTCTTCTGCTAAACGACGAGACTCATCGTAAATTTCATCTGAGCGGTCAACAAGATGCGCTTGGCCGCCGTAGAATTCAATCTGCTCAATCTTCTTCTTCGCTGTGCATTTCGGCATTACCGCAATAAACGGCAGGCCAAGTAGGCGAGCGAAGTACGCTTCAGATACTGCAGTACTGCCTGATGAAGATTCAATGATCGTTGTTTCTGGGCCAACCCAACCGTTACAGATAGCGTATAAGAACAGAGAACGCGCTAAGCGGTGCTTTAAAGAGCCTGTAGGGTGTGTGCTTTCATCTTTAAGGTAAACATCAATGCCTTCGATACTTGGTAGATCGAGCTTGATAAGGTGCGTATCCGCTGAGCGTTGGTAGTCCGCTTCAATTTTACGAATCGCGTTGTTAATCCATTGATGGTCAGTGCACATAAGCGTTCTCCTGATCGAGTGTAGGAATTCTTTGTAATTGGTATGCTTCCAATTTAGCTAGAATTTGAGAGAAAAACTTTGCCATATTTGCTTTGTTTTGCTTAAATTGTAGAAAATTATTCTCTTTAAATTCGATTTGGTGAAAATGTGATAGATGCCGTAGATAAAAAAATATTAAGGCTGTTACAAGAAGACAGCACATTGTCATTGAACGACATTTCAGAAGCGGTCAACCTCACCACAACACCTTGTTGGAAAAGGCTTAAACGCCTCGAAGAAAACGGCATTATTGAAAAAAAAGTGGCGTTATTGAATCCTGAAAAGCTCGAACTTGCTTTTACAGCGTTCGTATTGGTGAAAACCAGTGATCATTCTCATGAGTGGTATGGTCGTTTTGTAAACACCGTATCGGAATTTCCAGAAGTGATGGAGTTTTATCGCATGGCTGGCGAATATGATTATATGATGAAGGTTCAGGTGAAAGACATGAAGTGCTTTGATGATTTCTACAAGCGCTTGGTGAATAGCATTGATGGTATCTCTAATGTGACCTCGACGTTTGCGATGGAGCCATTGAAGTACACGACGGCATTGCCTCTTTAAGCTACACCTAGCTAAAGTTAACTATCGTTTCAGTTTAGATATATTCTCAGTTTAGATCTCGCCTCTGCGATAAAGAAAAGGAATATTCATGTTTGCAAAAGTATCTACTGCTATCCAATTGGTACTGGCCGTTGCCATTTTCTATTTGGGTTACACCATCTATTCGTTTACCAATAAAGTCGGTGAAATCGTTGATACTTATCCGCAGGTGATCGAAGATTTATCCGGTCTTACCAAAGGGCTAAAAGTAGAAGAGCTATTAGCGTTTGCTGAACATGTTAATGAGCTTGCTCCTCAGGTGTTAGATACCGTTGAAGACGTTAGAAAGACCGTCGAAAAAGTGAATCAAACCGTTTCATCGGTCGATAATAAAATCCCTGCGATATTAGATGAAGTTAAAAATGTCCGAACGGAAGTCGGGCAGGTAAGAACCGATGTCATCCCGCCAACATTGACTGAATTAAAACGATACCGTGTCGATGTGATGCCACCGATGCTCGCTGAAAGTAAATCTTACCGCCAGCAAACTATCCCCACTGTTGTTGCCGAATCTGAAATGCTACGAGCGGAAGTTCCGGGTATTTTGGCACAAGCGAATTTGCTGGCAGATAAAAGTAAAGAGTTAGCTCAGGGCGCCGCAGAGGGCGCAGTGAAAGGCGTGGTGTTATCGCCATTTAATCTACTGCGAGACGCTGGTGATGGAATTAAAACTCGAGTACAAGGTGAATTCGAACCCTTGCTAGAGGCTGAATAGAGATTACGGACTGTTACGTGACAGCTTGTCGTTAGCATCATTAAAAAGAGAGGCTAGGTATTAAACCTAGCCTCTCTTTTTTCTCGTAAATATTTGGGGCTTGTAAAAAGCGTTTATTCGCTATTTATTTGAGCGCTACTTAGTAAAACGCATCACACCTTCTTGTACTGCTGTTGCTACGAGCTCACCTTTCTGGTTGAAGATCTCGCCGCGCACTAGGCCGCGAGTGTTCGCTGCCGTTGGGCTTTCAATCGCATAAAGCAGCCATTCATCCATCTTGAATGGTCGGTGGAACCAGATAGAGTGGTCAATCGTCGCTACTTGGAAGTTCGGCGTCATGATAGAAACTTCGTGAGGGTGAAGCGCCGTCACCAAGAACCCCCAATCCGATGCGTAAGCAAGCAGGTATTGGTGAATCAATTGGTTGTCTGGCATCGCGCCATTTGCTCTCACCCAAAGGTATTGTTTTGGGTCGGCTTTCTTAGGGTTAAGCGGGTTCACTATTGTTACCGGGCGCATCTCAATTGGCTTTTCGCCACAGAAAGTCTTACGCAGTTTCTCAGGCAAAAATTCAGCAATGTGGCTTGCTAACTCAGTTTCTGATGCAAAGTTCTCTGGCCCTGGGATGTTTGGCATTTCATTCTGGTGTTCAAAGCCGGGTGCATCACCATGATAAGAAGCCGTAAGATAGAAAATAGGGCGGCCATTTTGAATCGCTTTCACGCGGCGTGTACTAAAGCTGCGTCCATCTCTTAGGTTCTCAACATCGTAAATAATGGGTTTTTCAGGGTCGCCGGGAAATAGAAAGTAACTGTGGAACGAGTGAACACTGCGGTCGTCTTGAACCGTATAACGAGCAGCAGAAAGCGCTTGCCCTAATACTTGACCGCCGTATACCTGTGGCAGACCTAGGTTCTCACTTTGCCCGCGGAACAGGCCTTCCTCTAGTTTCTCTAGCTGAAGTAAATTGAGTAATTCATTTAAAGGTTGACTCATCGCCAGCATGCCTCTTGGTAAAATAGGTGTCAGATTATGGTGTTAATCATTCAGCTTAGTCAGATATCTGTCAATAAATCATAGGGTTTCGAGACAGAATATGAAAGCTCTCTTATAATTGGTGAGTAGATTTGCCGAGTCCGGCAAACATGTTGAGAGAAATTGAATATGAAAAAGGCTCTAATTCTTATTACGTCTTTAGTATCGTTTGGCCTACTTGTGGGTTGCCAAGCAACATCAGAAACCAGTGCTTCTCAGGAAGTGGTTGCAGAGAACACTCAAGTGATTTCAGGAACAGTAAGCTATCGTGAAAGAATTGCATTGCCAGAGAATGCAGTAGTGACTGTTACGCTAGAAGACATCTCACTGGCTGACGCACCATCGACCGTTATCGCGACTCAAGAGTTCACCACTGACGGTAAGCAAGTACCGTTCGCATTCGAGCTGAGCTACGACAACAACAAGATTAAAGCTAACCACCGTTACAACATGCGCGCAACGATTCACGTTGACGGCAAATTACGTTTCACTACTGACACCATTAAGTCAGTGATTACTGACGTAGAAAACACGCAACAAGCAGACCTACGTTTGGTTGGTGTCCGTTAATTCGAAATCGATGCCACTGTTAAGGCATCTTGATTAAGCTTAATTTAGTCAGTTGAATAGACGATTAGTGGCAGCTCTAGGGCTGCCATTTATATATTCTGAGTTTAACTTTTCCCGCGTCACTCACTTCAATCCCTTCTTTAACCAAATGCTGCTTTTGTCGGTCGAACGAATCACCCTTTAAAGATATTTCACCCTTGCTGTTGATTACCCGATACCAAGGCAGTTTGCTACCTTCTGGCAGGTTACCCAGCGCTTTACCAACATGGCGCGCATAGCCCGGAAATCCTGAAAAACGTGCGATGTCTCCATAAGTTGTTACTTTCCCATATGGAATTTGGTGAATCACAGCAAAGATTTGAGGCAAAAATTGGTCCATACTAAATGTTCCTAGTTCATAAATACCAATCACAGTAAGTAAGTGTTCAAAAATAGCGCAGGGAAAAAGCTTGAGAACAAGACAGATTTTTCGATAAATAGTTATTCTACAATCAAAAAATCTAACGAGGTTATCGAGGCTTTTAACAAGCTAGGGTGACCAGTTAATTACTACGATTGGTATGGTACCACGGATCGGTAGAAGGAGAGGGCTATGGTATTTACAACGTTTCAGTTCTTGATAACCACATTATTAGCGGTTGTTTGCGCGAGAGCAATCAGTTTAAGTGAGGGAGATATCCCAGTACTTGCAATGGTCATTCCTGCTTTATGGATTTTGCCGCAAGGAGGCATCGCAGGATTAGCTTTGCTTGTCTCCATGACCACTTATGGATTAACGCTACCGCTACAACCCATCACGCTATCAGTCAGTGTATGGGTGTTATTCCCACTATTGATGGTGGTCTTTTCAAAACGCAGCAGTTTGTCGGTCGTGATTATTTCTGGCTTGATCGTCGCAACGCTACAAGTCGGGATCATGGTGACGCAATCCGCAGGAAAGCTTGATGGCGTTCCGTGGGTTACTACGCTGCAAACCTTGTCGATCATCGTGATTTGGTGGGCGGCAAATCATCTTAAACCAGCCAGTCGACACAGCTGGTGGTCATTAGGCTTAATACTTCCATTATGGATGGCCGATTTACCTTATGCCGCTTTGGTGGCTTTGTGTGTCACGGGTATTATGGCATCGATGGAAACACTGACGCGCTTGAAAACTTTCCGTTGGAATAAGCTGTTGTGTTGGACATTGCCAACAGTCGGTTTTGCGGCTTTGGTGATCACCCCAAGTATCGAAGTGCCTAGTCCCGTTTTTGTGGTGTGGTTGTGTTTGTTGGGCACCGCTTGGATGACAGACTACATCCTTCGCACCGAAGATAATGAAGACATCGATATTTAGCTCTTCTGTAACCAAACCTTCCAACTGCAGGTAAATGGCGAATTTACCTGCGATTTTCGAGTGGGTTGAATAAAGGATAAGCACTTAGAACGCAATTGTTCAAAAATAGGGTGGAAGGGCTTGCAATGGTTGCTGCGATGCTTAATAATCCAATCACTCTTTGAGGCAAGCCTCTTAGAAAAAGAATCTATGGAGGCTCTGGTCCTCCCGCAACACTAACTTGTGAACTCGGTCAGGCCTGGAAGGGAGCAGCCGCAGCAGGCGACGTGTGTGCCGGGATGTGGCTGGGGCTTCCACCCATTATGAAGCCTGCAATATATGTTCGCATAAATTGCAGGCTTCTTTTCTTATTTGCACCCTAAGTCTTCATGGTCTATTTTTTGTTGTAGGTTTACAACAAAAGTGCTTTTGCTATGTACGACCAAACCAAAAAATCATCAGCTGTTCACAACATTTGTAAATTCATGAGTTTGAAAAATGACTCAGTTGTTCGAACAATGTCCATGCTTGAGTATGATTTTTGTTTTCATGCTGAATACAATCCTCAAATAGTTAGATATGAATCTCAGCCACATGGGTTTGAGTACTACTTCAATGGGCGCTATTGCCGCTACACACCAGACTTTCAGCTTTTCGATAACATAGATACGCCTTCTCTGATTGAAGTAAAGCATTCAAGTCAGATCCTTAAACCAGATTTTCGAGCAAGGTTTAAAGAAAAGCAGCTTGTCGCTCAAGCTGAGTATGGAAAAAAACTCATCTTAGTGACCGAGAAGCAGATTCGAACTGGTTTTCTACTTAGTAACCTTAAATTACTCCACGGCTATTCAGGGATTCGTACAATCACTGATATTCAAAAACATGTGCTTCAGTTTGTTCAAGCTAATAGAAGCGTTACCCTTCATTATCTTTCACACCAACTTAAAATCTCTCCAGATGAAACATTAACAGCAGCTTTGTGCTGGCTATCTTCAGGTGAAATACAAACAGATTTTAATCAGAAAAAATTTGATTTAGAAAGTTCTGTTTGGTGCTAGCCAATGAGTAATGATGCTCTCTTTGGTTTTCGTGATGAATCTAGTAGTTTCGACAATGATGTAGCAGATGATAAAACGCTTCCAACAGAATTTTTAGCAGAAGACGAAAATCTTGAATTGGCATTTGGTGATCTACCACACAAAGAGACTGCATTGTATCGGTTGGACTTAATTCGTTATTTGGAAAGGCACGTACAAGGAGGTTGGACGCCCAAAAACCTAGATAAGCTCTTGGAAGAGTATGCTTTATTGAAGAAAACTTCGGTCCCGTCATCCAGAACGGTTGCTGATTGGAAAAAGCTCTATTACGAGTCAGGTAAAGATGTAGCGTCTCTTGTTCCTGGGCATAGCAAAAAAGGAAACAGAATACTAAAGAATGATTCATCTGATTTAGTAACAGAAGCGATTCAAACCAAGTTTCTGACCAAAGAGCGAGTATCAGTCAACACCGCCTATGAGTACTACAAATATCGAGTTATTGAAGAGAACCGACAATTAACGCAAATTAAAATAGCGACAATTTCACAACGGACATTTTACAATCGTGTAAATGCACTACCTCCCTATGAAGTTGCTTTGGCTCGTTATGGTAAACGATATGCTGATAATAAGTTTAAGACTGTTGGGTCAATCATTCCGGCAACGCGTCCAATGGAATGTGTAGAAATAGATCACACTACAGCTCCTGTTATTTTGCTTGATGATGATTTGGATCTTCCTCTTGGCAGACCACACTTAACAATCCTTTATGATAGATACTCTACTTGCATTGTTGGTCTTTCTGTCAATTATAGAGATCCTAGTTACGAGACAGTACGAGCAGCTTTCCTCAATTCAGTTCTCAAGAAGGATTGGGTTAAAGAAAAGTACCCAAGCATTAAATCTGAATGGCCTTGCTACGGAAATATTACAAATTTGATAGTGGATAACGGTGCGGAGTTTTGGAGTGATAGCCTAGAGTCAGCATTAAAGCCATTAGTAACAGATATTCAATATAATCAACGTGGTAAACCGTGGCGAAAAGCGGGTGTTGAAAAGTCTTTTGATACCTTCTATAAGAAACTATTTAGTCGTTTCCCAGGAAAAACCTTCACGAACCCTACTCAGTTAAAAGACTACAACCCGAAGCGAGACGCTGTCATTAATGTGTCTGATTTTCTCGAGCTGTTACATAAGTGGCTTATTGACGTTTATCATAAAAAAGCTGACACGAGGTACAAGAGAGTTCCCTACCAGAAATGGACAGAGTCGCAAGGAAAGATAATCTTTTGTGAAGGCCCTGAAGCAGAGCAATTAAAGATTGAGCTTGGAGTTGTAAACCATCGGACTATAAGAAGAGGCGCTATTGAATTGCATTCTCTTAAATACCAATCTGATGAGTTGGAAGAGTACGGTAAGCAGTATTCTAGTCGTGCAAGAAAAAGCGCTTATGTGAAAACCAAGACAGACCCAAACGATATCAGCTCGATTTACGTTTATCTTGAGGAAGAGAAAAAATACATCAAAGTCCCAGCAGTCGATCATACGGGTTATACAAAAGGCCGATCTTTATATGAACATCAACGGATTAACAGTTTAAGAAGGTTGAAAGTTCGTTTGGGAGAGCAAGACGAATCACTAGCCGATGCGTCATTGTATTTGGACAGAGCTATGGATGAAGCAATAGAACGTATGAGTCGTTCTAAGTCCAAAAAATCGGCGCTTCCTAAAACAACTCATGCTTCAAAAATAGCAAAGCAAAGAGGTGTTGGTAGCGAAGGGCCTAGCACCATTGTCATTACGTCACCTAAACCTATCAGTGAAGTACCAAAAGAAGTAATAGATATTGGTACTGCTAGTGATGACCTCAGCGATATAGAGGGGTATTAGTGAACATACTTAGTGAGCTTCAAATAGAGCAATATACATCTTTTAGAGAGTGTTTCTTAGAATACCCTCAGCTGACGGAAATTTATAACGTCTTTGATCGAATGGTATTGAACAGCTGTCTTGGAGGGGAACAAGAGTCACTATTGCTAACGGGAGATACAGGTGTTGGCAAGACGGCGATGATAGATAATTATGTTGCAAGGTTCGCTGCTAAGGGTAGCCGCTGGGCTGAAATGCCAGTATTAAAAACTCGCATCCCAAGTAAAGTTCGTGAGCAAAATACGTTAGAAAGATTATTAATTGATTTAGATAGTCGAGCCTCTAGCCGCCGCAGGAGACCTTACAAAGAAGGAGCGTTAGAACAAGGAGTCATCAAAAGTTTAGTTGAAAAAAAAGTGAAGCTTGTGATCGTTAATGAGGTTCAGGAGCTGATGGAATTCAAAGATGCTAATGAACGACAAACAATAGCGAATACTTTTAAGATGATAAGTGAGGAAGCTCAAGTTTCATTTGTCTTGGTGGGTATGCCCTATGCGACTATGCTCGCTGAAGAAGACCAATGGAATTCTCGTTTAGGCTGGAAGCGACACTTAAGTTATTTTCACCTTTCTAAGCTGAGCGAAGCCGATAACAAAGGTTATATACCTGATGCAGAAGGGAAACGGCATTTTGCAAGCTTTGTTACCGGACTTGCAGGCCGGATGGGGTTTGAAAAACGCCCTAACTTAACTGGGGATGAAATTCTATTGCCTTTATTTTCAGTCTGTCGCGGAGAATGCCGTGTGCTGAAGCACTTTCTTGCGGATGCGTTACTCAACGCATTGCAATCTTCAAAGGATACGATTGATAAGCCATTATTATCGGCTTGTTTTGATACTAAATACCCTTATGCGAAACAGAATCCTTTCGAGTGTAAGTTAACAGAACTCAAGCTAGTAGAACTGAAAACAGAAACTTCTTACAACAAAGGTGCTCAATTTAAAGAAGACCGATTAATAGGTCGGTCATTTACTGATTTATTACCAGTTCATATGTTGCTGAGTAAGACACCTTTAAAAGCTCAGTGATACGCACATTGTTATTTATTCAGATTCTCCAACAACACCGCCTTCTCTTCATCACTCATCTTATCAATTGCGCACGCTAACTCAGCGCTCAATTCGCTCCTACAGAAAAAGTAGTTTAGCGGCACATCTAACTCTTCAGCCATGCGCTCAAGTGTACCAATATCAGGTACATGCCTGCCTTTCTCGTAATGATTCATACGACCGCTAGCAGAACTTTGCTCCATACCAATTTTCACCCCTAAATCTTTTTGGGTGATCTTGGCTTTTTTACGCGCAGCTTTGAGCCTCGCTGGGATAGGGTTGTCTTTTTGCACTTACACATTTCTTTTCAACCTTTAGATAACTTAGATTGTCTAAGTTTTACTGATTTTTGTATACTTAGCAATCCTAAGTTTTTATTGCCTGTAAGAGTCACATGAAGAAAGTAACCAGAATTAACCCTCACATGTTTAAACTATTGATTGAAAAAGGGATGGATAATTTCTCCGTCACAGAAGCTAGAGATGCTTTGCTAAACAGTGCTTCAGCCTTCCCGAGCAAGGATGATGCGCGGAAGTATGTTTATAAGCAACTTCTATCATTTGAGGAGAAAGGTTGGCTTTCTGTTATTGGGACTCGCAGAGACAAGCGCTACCATCAAACTAGCGAATTCAAAGCGCTCACAATTGAGCCTAGATCGGGGCGAAATAAGAAAGCTAAGGTCGATTCAATGGCTGTTCAAACTCCAGAGTGCTCTCTAAATGCACTAGAGCAAGAGAAGAAGCAGCATGAAGGCGAACTGGCGATTGCTTTGGGCGAGATTGAGGAATACCAATCGTTGTTAACGCGTTTCCCAAACAACAAGCAAGATATGCAGCCGCTATTTAATGCAGCAAGAGAACGCTCAGCCAAGCTATTAGGCAGAATTAATGCACTAACCAACTGGATGCAAGTCGCGCAAAGCAAGGTCCCTCAATGTTAAGAGCATGGCAAGCCGAGTGTGCAGCTCAAGCTATCGAGAAATTCACTTTAAACAAGCATTCACATTTCTTCTGCCAAGCGACTCCTGGAGCTGGTAAAACCGTTATGGCCGCCGAGGTCGCGAGTCGGTTATTTGAACAAGGTATGATTGACCTAGTGCTGTGTTTCTCTCCCTCTCTGACTGTTGCAGAAGGGATGCAAAAGACCTTTTCATGGAAGCTCGAATGTTCCTTTAATGGAGGTTTGGGTTCCCTTGGGGGCTCTTACACCTACCAATCCATCCGTTTTTTGGATGAAAACTTCTGGAACACCGTCAGTAAATATCGAGTACTAGTGGTATTTGATGAGATCCACCATTGTTCGTTTGATGACGAGGGGCGGTCAAACTCATGGGGGCTAGAAATTGTCTCGAAGATCCAAGGCTTTGCTCATTATACTTTGGCGCTGTCGGGCACTCCTTGGCGTTCTGATCGACTACCAATTGTTATGGCCGAGTATTCTGATCCTGATGGCAAGGTTGTTTGCGATTACCAATACGGCTTGCAACAAGCCGTTGAAGATAAGGTATGCCGCCGCCCTAAAATCGTTTTAATCGATAATGAACACCTGAGTGTTAAGGCTGGCAGTGACAATCAACATTTCGCCTCTATTCTTGATTGCCTTAAACAATCCGATGTCTCTTATCAAAGCGTAATTCACAACGAAGACGCTATGAATTACATATTAAATAGTGGTTGCCAAAAGCTAGCGCAGATAAGGCAAGATTCCCCAAGTGCTGGAGGCTTGGTGGTCGCATCTTCTATTAAGCACGCTAAAGACATTCAAAAGCGACTTGTTGAGCACTTTAATCAATCAGCATGCATCGTGACTTATCATCACGATAATCCGTTACATGAAATTGAGTCTTTTCGTCACTCAAAGGTTCAGTGGATAGTCAGTGTTGGGATGATAAGTGAAGGAACGGATATTCCAAGGCTGCAGGTTTGCTGTCATATGAGTTCGGTAAAAACGGAGCTTTACTTTAGGCAAGTACTCGGGCGAATTTTAAGAATCAGTGACTCACCCAACCAAGAAGCGTGGTTGTATACCTTTGCTGAAGAAAGTCTGATTGGGTTTGCTGAAAGAATTGAGCAGGATATTCCTGATAGCTGCATGTACATTAAACAAGATAACAACGTACCGAGTGGTGTTGATGAAATACGCCTGCCGTCAAGCACGGTATCGGAAAGCGTTCAATCTAATCGATCCCAACCAAGCTTACTCAGTTGGGGGGAACCTTCAGATATGATTAATTCAAATAATGCAGGGTTCACGTTGGCATTTGATGAGCTGAGGTTAGGCCAGTTTAAACAGAGAGTTATCGCCGCATTTATCTAAATAGATTCCGCTTCAATCTCTTTCAGTGTTTTACCTGAAGCACTTCTCCAGTAATCGGGCCCGCTGCAAGGGTAGCCAAGCAGCACTGCGGCGGCTTGAGAGGCGCTAGTAAATAGAATGTCTTCGGCTGCTACTAGGCGGTCTCCTGATGACGCTAAAATCCCTTTATCTTCTAGGTTACTACGCAGCTTCGTATAGCCTTTAGATAAACTAGGCTGAGCTATTGTTAGTGCCTGAGACCCTTTCAAAACAACAATGCCTTCATCCGTAAGCATTGCCTTAGCATTGACTTTTTTTACCTTGAGCTGCAGTACCATACTTTCTGGTTCGCTTGGTAAGGGAGCATTCGTTTGAGACACCTTCGATTCCAATAGTTTGTGCCCTAAAGAACCGATAACAGTGCGAATGTTGTCAATAAAAGTCTCCATGGCATCTCTTTCACCTCTGGGTAATGAATATGTCGGTGGTTGCTTGTCATTATCGAGGTCGTATCGTTTTGACTCTAAGATAATTTCGATTAAACGAGCTTCAAGATACTTAACGTGTGCTTTCGTTAAGTTTTCATCTTTGTTCGTAAAGCAAATGGCTTCATTCCAGAACTCTTTGCCTGCTAAATGTTGTGATAAGCGTTTTTGAATATGTTCAGCTTCTCCAACGTAAACAAGGCTATTGCCACTCTCTGCGTTGTAACCAAATAAAAAGTAAACTCCGGGCCGCTGAGTTTCTTCCCATTCAGAGAGTTCTTTGATGTGTACTCTAGGAACCGCAATAGCCTGACCTGTCCAGTTCACAATTTCAGCATGTCGAATACCTGTCACAGAGCCGTTCGCCAAGTATATTTTGAGTTGCGTTCCTCTAGTCATCATCACTCACTTTTAACAACAATCGATGCGCTAGATACTATCTAACTGAATAAAAAATAGCACTTTTATTTATGATCAATTCAATGTGATGCACATTAACGTATAGCTGCCTATGTATGATAAAATCGCGCGATAGACCTACACATCACTAAGTTGTTTTCTTCTTGTTAAGAAGGTAACAATTTACCAAAGAGAATCACCATGCTAACAGGCAAAATTCGCAATCAGATCGACCAAGTTTGGGAAATGTTTTGGACAGGCGGCGTCGCTAACCCAATCTCAGTTATCGAGCAGATCTCCTACCTGCTGTTCATTCGTCGATTAGATGAGTTGCAAAAGACGGCTGAGCGTCGTAGCCAAGCGACAGGCCTGCCGTTAAACAACCCAACCTTTTCGCCTGATGAGCAAGCCCTTCGTTGGAGCAACTTCAAAGACAAAGATCCAGACGTGATGATGGAAATCGTTCGTGATCAAGTCTTTCCAAAAATCAAAGCGCTACAAAACGAAGGCAGCTTCGCCGAGCACATGAAAGATGCGATTTTCATGATCCCATCGCCAAAGCTGTTAGACCAAGTGGTGCAGCTACTTAACGCCATCGACATGAACGACAAAGACACCAAAGGCGATCTGTACGAGTACCTGCTAAGCAAATTGCAACAGTCGGGCGTGAACGGTCAGTTCCGTACCCCGCGTAACATCATCCAAATGATGGTCGAGCTAATGCAGCCAAAAGTGGGTGACACCATTTGTGACCCATCATCAGGGACATGTGGTTTCTTAATGGCGGCAGTAGAGTATGTTGAAGAGCATCACGCTAAAGAAGTGAACAAGCCTGATAACCGCAAGCACTTCAACAATGAAATGTTTACTGGCTTTGACTTTGATAAACATATGTTGCGCATTGGCGCGATGAATATGCAGCTGCACGGGATTGAGAACCCTAGTGTGCATTACCGTGACAGCTTGCAAGACCAAGGTGACGAGAACATCTCAGAAGCCTATAACCTCATTCTTGCAAACCCGCCATTTAAAGGTTCAGTTGATATTGACATCGTATCGCCAGACTTGATGCGTGCATTGGGTAAAAACCCTATTGTTAAGAAAACTAAGCCAACCTACAAAACTGAAACTGATGAAGACGGCAATGAAATTCAGGTTGAGGTGAAAAAGAAAAAGCCGACTGAAAAATCAGAGTTGCTGTTCTTAGCCCTAATTTTACGCATGCTCAAAGTGGGTGGTCGTGCAGCGGTTATTATCCCTGATGGTGTGTTATTTGGTTCAACCAAAGCGCATAAAGCGATTCGTGAGCAAATCGTTTCTAAACAAAAACTCGAAGCGGTCATTTCACTGCCTTCTGGTGTATTCAAGCCCTACGCTGGGGTAAGTACTGCCATTCTTATCTTCACTAAAACCAACAGTGGCGGTACAGATAACGTTTGGTTCTACGACATGCAGGCTGATGGTTACTCACTCGATGATAAGCGTACTCAGCTTTTCAAAGACGGTGAAGCAGCTACGCACGAGCAAAGTAACATTGCCGATATCATTGAACGCTTTAACACGCTAACCAATGAAGACAACACATCAAACAGCAGTAGCCCTGAATACTCACGCAAAAAGACCGAGCAGAGCTTTATGGTGCCGGTGGATGCGATTAGCAGTAACGACTTTGACCTAAGCCTTAACCGCTACAAAGAAGTGGTGTACGAAGAAGTTCAATACGATGCGCCGCAAGACATTCTGAAACGTATTAAAATCTTGCAGGAAAGGATGGCACAGGGTGTATCTGATTTGGAGAAGCTGCTGTGAGTTGGTCCAATGTAGCTTTATCGTCACTCGTTAATATCAAGGGGGGAGGAACCCCGAGTAAAGCTAAATCAGAGTATTGGAATGGTTCAATCCCTTGGGTGTCTGTAAAAGATTTTAAAAGTACAGATCTTAATGGGGCCAGTGACTACATCACTCAAGAAGGCATAGATAACTCAGCTACTTCTCTTATTCCTTGCGGTAATTTGATCGTACCCACTCGAATGGCATTGGGAAAAGTAGCGGTTAACAGTGTTGATATAGCCATAAACCAAGACCTTAAAGCGCTCATTATTAAAGATGAGTCTATGGTTGATATTGAGTATCTATTCAGATGCATTCAATCGAAATCGGAAGAGATCATTCGTCAAGGGAAAGGTGCTACCGTTAAAGGTATTACCGTTGATGTATTGAAGAACCTACAAATCCCACTTCCCCCTTTAGAAACCCAAAAACAAATCGCAGCTGTGCTAGAAAAAGCCGACCAACTGCGTAAAGACTGTCAGCAAATGGAGCGAGAGTTAAACGGCCTCGCTCAGTCAGTATTTATCGATATGTTTGGTGATCCGGTGACGAATCCGAAGGGCTGGGAAACTGAATCTCTTGATACTATTGCTAAAGTTCAAATAGGTCCATTTGGCTCGCAACTTCATAAAGAAGATTATATTGCGGACGGAATTCCACTAATCAATCCTACTCATATTGTTAAAGGTCAGATCGTGCCTGATATGAATTTAACATTAACACCAGAAAAGTTTGAAACCTTACCCAACTATCACCTTGAGACTGGTGACATTATTATGGGGCGTCGCGGTGAGATGGGAAGAACGGCATTGATTGATGAATACTCCCAAGGTTGGTTTTGTGGTACTGGTAGTTTGTATATTCGTATAACTTCTCAGTTAGTTCAGCCCGCATTCTTAAATTCTGTTATGTCTTGTAGCTCGATGAAAACTTGGCTAGAAGAACAGTCCCTAGGAGCTACAATGCCGAATTTGAATAAAAAGATTTTGCATTCAATTCAAGTTCCAATTCCTACAACAGCAGTGCAAAAAAATTACGCCCTTGCTTTGGATGTATTGTGTAAGCAGCGACAAGAACAAAAAGAGCATATTAAAGAGCTGGATGGATTATTTAACGCCCTCATGCAAAAAGCCTTCAAAGGCGAGCTAGACCTATAACGAATATTAAAAGAACAATGATGTAAAAAGGAAACTCAATGTCAGATACGGTTAACGGTTCAACGAGCAACTTCGGCTTTATGGATGTTGCCCTTAACGGTGGCAACGATGTGTACACCACGCGTTGCGCCGAGATTCAAACTCGTGCCAAAAATGCGGAAAGCAACATCAAAACTGATCCTCGTATTGCAGGCTTTTATGCCCGAAATGCATTGGAGTTAATGGTTGAAACCATATTTGACATTGATAATTGGCTTACTCGTCCACGTCATGATGCGACTTTAATGTCGCTTATTCATGATAAGGACTTTAAGCAAAATTTAGAAACTCACTTGTTTCCCAAGCTCAAGCTGGTGATCCAAGTGGGTAACGAAGCGGTACACAGTAAAACCACGCTACCACAGCGTGATGCCCTACAAACGGTGAAAGAGCTGCACCATGTGCTGTATTGGTTTATTCGAACCTATACACCCAACCTAGACCGTAAACAATTTGTAGTTCAACCGTTTGATGAAGCGCGTATTCCACAACAAGTCTCAATTGATGCCACAGTTGCGACCAAAGCCCTCAGCAGCATTAAACGGGTTAAAGAGCTAGAGAAGCAGCTAGAGCAAGACGACAAAGTTGAGCGTGAAGCCTACTTACAGCAATTAAAAGAGAACGAAACGTTAAAAGCGGCAAACCAAGCATTACTTGAGCAGATAGAGCAAGCTAAACAAAGTGCTGAAAAAGTCACGGATGCGCACGACTATAACGAGGAAGAAACTCGAACTTATCTTATCGATGTACTTCTACACGAAGCTGGCTGGAAGCTCGAACATAAGCGAGACCGTGAATACCCTGTATCAGGTATGCCAATTTCGCAAGCTAACCCTAATGGGAATGGGTTTGTTGACTACGTTCTATGGGGTGACGACGGTACAGCGTTAGCGGTTGTTGAAGCAAAACGCACTCATCGCCGTGCAGAAGACGGACAACAACAAGCAAAGCTCTATGCTGACTGTTTAGAAAAACAGTGTGGTGTGCGCCCAGTTATCTTCTACACTAATGGCTATGATACCCATCTGTGGGATGATCATTTCTACCCGCCGCGTCAAGTTCAGGGTTTTTACACCAAAGCCGAACTTGAGCTTATGGTGAAGCGTCGTACCGATCGTAAACCTTTCTTTGAAAATGGTATGCCTAACAACAATCTTGTTATTAATAACGAGATCACCAACCGTCACTATCAGAAATCAGCCATTACTAAACTATTGCAGGACTTTGAGCTAGAGCATGAGCGCAAAGGGTTATTTGTAATGGCAACGGGTACGGGTAAAACGCGTACCGTGATCAGTCTTGTTGATTTGTTGGTGAAAAACGATTGGGTTAAGAACGTTCTGTTCCTAGCTGACCGTAACGCATTGCTTACCCAAGCCAAGAAGAACTTCGTTAAGCTACTGCCTCGTGTAAGTTGTTCTATTTTGGATTCAGGGCAGAGCAAGAATAACATCGACAGCCGTTTGTATTTCTCTACTTACCCAACCATGAAGAATCTATTGGATCGTGGTGCGGATGAACGCCCGTTTGGTGTCGGTCATTTTGATTTGATTATTGTTGATGAAGCGCACCGCTCAGTCTATTCCAAGTATCGCCAAATTTTTGAGTATTTTGACGGCTTCTTAGTGGGCTTAACCGCGACACCAAAAGATGAAGTAGAAAAAGATACTTATGGCATTTTCGAACTACAAAAAGGGATGCCAACCTACGCTTATGAAGACGATAAAGCGTATGACCAAGGCTACCTTGTACCACCGACCAAAATCTCTGTTGCGACTAAGTTTTTACGTGAGGGCGTGAAGTATAAAGACCTGTCAGACGAAGAGCAGGAAGAGTGGGAAAATAAAGCTGAACTCGAAGATCGCGACGAAGTATTGCCGTCAGAAGTGAATAAGTTTTTGTTTAACGAAGATACTGCAGAAAAAATGTTTGCCCAGTTAATGAGTAAAGATGATCGCGGTGGTATCCATGTTGAAGGTGGCGATGTCATCGGTAAAACCATCGTCTTTGCAGCCAATAATGATCATGCCGTTTTTCTTGAGAAGATGTTCAATAAGAACTATCCGAAATGGGCAGGCAAGCTCGCTCGTGTCATTACCTTCAAAGAAACCTACGCACAAAGCCTAATCGATGAGTTCGGTGGCGATGAAAACAAAATTGATGAGTTCGACCCGAAGAACCCAACCTGCCGTATCGCAATTTCTGTAGATATGTTGGATACCGGTATTGATGTACCGGAAGTGGTGAACCTTGTGTTCTTCAAAGTCATCCGTTCTAAAGTGAAATTTACGCAGATGATTGGCCGTGGCACACGTTTGTGTAAAGACCTCTTTGGTCCAAATGACGACAAAAAGACGTTCAAGGTCTTCGATTACTGTCAGAACTTTGAGTATTTCGATGCTAACCCCGAAGGCATAGCTGTGGGTGTAGCAAAACCCGTGACTCAACAGGTATTCGAGAAGCGCGTTCTACTTAGTACATTGCTTAATGACCAGCTAAACAATGAAGAGTTTCGCGAACAAAACCCTGAAGATTGTCAGCGCTATACGGAGCTAAACCGCTATCAACTAGACATGTTGCACCACCTTGTGAGTGGTATGAATCTCGATAACTTTATCGTAAGACCAAAGCGCCAAGCAGTAGAACCTTTCTTAGAAAGAGAGCATTGGGACAATATTGACGATACCAAGTTTACTGAGCTAGAGAGCCAAATCTCTGCGCTACCAACTGAAGCTGAAGCGTTTAATTCTGATGAGCAACTTAATCACTTATCACACCGCTTCGATAGTTTGGTGTTAACCATGCAATTGGACCTGTTAGAGAAAGGTATGTTGTCGGAAACAAGCCGCGGACGAGTGGTTGAGTTTGCTGAGCAGCTTGAAGCGAAATCGACGATTCCAGCAGTACAAGCGCAGCTGCAACTTATCCAAGATATTCAGACCCAAGAGTTTTGGCAAGATATCCATTTAGTGACGCTTGAAGAGCTACGTCGTAAGTTACGAAATCTAATGTTTGCGTTGGACAAAGATAAAAAAGAGATGGTGTACACCAACTTTGAAGACGAAGTTCAAGGTGTCCATGACGTGACAAACGTATACAAGAACCCAAGTGTTGATTTAGCCCAGTATCGCAAGAAAATTGAGCTCTATATTCAAGACCACCAAGATCAGCTAACGATTCAAAAGCTCAAGCGCAATAAATCCATCACTCAAGCCGATTTAGACGTCCTAGAAGGCTTACTACTGGATGCAAGCGGTATGAGTGACATGGAAGCTTACCGTGAGAAGATCTTACAAGAGAAGCCGCTAGGCACGTTTATCCGTGAACTCATCGGTTTAGACATGAATGCAGCCAAAGAAGCATTCAGCAGTTTCCTTGATGAAGAGTCTTACAACGCTGAACAGATTCAATTCGTCGATCAAGTGATCGACTACCTCGTTAATAACGGCATCTTAGATATGTCGCAACTCTTCGAGCCACCATTTACTGATAACCACGGCGAAAGCGCCTACGGCTTCTTCGATGAAGGGACCGTGGTGGAGCTGTTTGGAGTGATTCGCAAGGTGAATGCGAATGCAGTGGTTGAAGAGAGTAAGAGTGCTTAGACCGCATTAAACAACAAGTGATAATAACGACCTTCAGGATGAAAGACTGTTGTACTCACTTTTAACTTAGAATTATAAATGAGGACGACATGTCTTTTTTACACAACCCAATTAGTGATGTTCAATCGATTGCTAATAATTTGAGAGACCGCTACAAAAGTGGCTTTCCCATCCTGAAAGAAATTGTCCAGAATGCTGATGACGCTAAGGCACAAAATCTAATTATCGGTTGGCACCCTGGGCTCAAAGATGTTGACCACCCTTTACTAAAAGACCCTGGTTTTTTCTTTGTCAATGATGCGCCACTTACTGAAGCAGACGTTAAAGGAATACGAACTTTAGGCTTGGGGTCTAAAGCCGATGATACCAATGCCGTTGGTAAATTTGGCTTAGGCATGAAAAGCTTATTTCATTTAGGGGAACTTTACTTTTTTATTGGTAGCGATTGGCAAGAGTACCAGGGTAAGTATCCTAAAGCCGATGTACTAAACCCTTGGGATGAGTTGAGGAAAGAGTGGAACTCTTTTTCTGACTTAGACAAAAAAGCAATTCAGCAAGCTCTCTCACCAGTCACCAACGCATTTAATGACGATGCGTATGTCTTCATTGTTTGGATTCCGTTAAGGTCTGTATCTATCGCACAAGCGAGAGGTGAGGATGGTAACAACTACATCTACAACAGTGAAGATTATGGCCTAGAAGTGCCAAACTTCTTAACTGATTCAAACCTAGCTTCTCAATTGGGTCAATTATTCCCAATGCTAAAACACCTCAGAACAATCCAAGGTTGCTCATTTGCTGCAAACGAATCGGATCCCAGAGAACTGTTCTCTACAGAGATAGAGCAGCCTATTGACCGTATACATTTCCCTACTATCAACGGGGAGGAGGAATGGTCTGGCTCTATACGTGTAAATAGCTACTCGGCTGAGCAAGCTAAGAGTATCAATTACGTAGGTAATGAATCCATTCTTGTTTCCGAACAACTCAATCAGCTAAAAGAAAACAAGTTCTGGCCGATTAGTTACGCTCGTGACGCTTTAGGTAAAGAACAAAAAGTACAGGATAAGGCACAACCGCATTCAGCAACTATATTGTTAGCTACCCCCTCTGCGGCACAAGCAAAGTTGACAGTCCGTTGGGCCGTGTTTTTACCACTTGGTGAGCAAGACACCTCAGAAGAGAAGCAAGTATTTGAAGTAGCTATCGCAGGGAACACGAGCTTTGATATTTTGCTGCATGGATACTTCTTTATTGATGCCGGTCGTGTAGGTATTCACGGGCGAAAATCGATAGGTTATCGAGAAGCTTTAGATATTGACTCTGAAGATACCGCAACTCAAGAGTGGAACCGCCTTCTTGCGAATGAGGGTACCCTACCGTCGTTACTTGCATCTGTCGCACTAGCTGCCTCAAAGTGGAGCTTAAATACACAACAAGTTGACAGCCTAGCCTGGGGGATCCAACAATTTTTAAAACATCGTATGGGAAGTCCCTGTCACGAACCGATAACGAGTAAAAACCAATGGGTTTACCGTTTACAGAGTAGTTCAAAATCTTGGGATTTAGTTGATATATCACGCCCTGTACGAATACTACCCAAACCGAATTCTGACGAGTATGAGCGTATTTGGCAAACCTTACCAGCCTTGATGGAAAGCGCTGACGAATTCGTATATATCGAAAACGAAAAGCCAAACATTATCTCGAGCAATAATGCTTGCTGGCAACAGCATGAGCTCGTTAGACTTTTCGAGTCAGTGAAAAGTGAAATATTTGAGTCTCAAAAGTTATTGGGCTACCTGGTTGACTTTCTACATTCATTAAACCACGAATCCATATACTCAGATCGCTGTCAATCTGTGTTGATTCAGTTAGCACAATCCGCATTCAAATCAATACCGCTCACAAAGTTGTCACTAAATGGCGCTGCAATTCGAAGGTTTGTCGGATATATACGAAGCTCGTCACGATGGGCTGTGAAATTAGACAAAGAAGAGCAGCCACTTTGGAATGTATTTGCATCGGTCAAATCTAGTAAGTTGTTTGTACCCGCATTCTTAGATGGTGAGATTAGAAGAAGTTCGGGAGCACTTAGCTTTGATGATGCAGACGGCGTACTTTCACAGCTAGGGATGCAAGAGCTAAACGACAAGCAGTTAGGTAAAGTAACAGACACGATTCTGGATCACTTCAAAGGTAAAGAAAAGCAACGTCTTCTTAAGCATCACGATTCATTGAAACTGTTTCTTGCTTATGTGGCTGGAAGTCAAAGTGCGTACCGAGAGTCTCTCGCAAACTTAATGAGCCTATTCCAACAAAAACGTTTATTTTCGATATCGTCAGGTGAAAGATTCATACTTGGCGAAGTGCTCGGTGAAGCCTTAGAACACAACAAAATTGTTTTTATCAATAGCAAAGTAAACCAACAACTATTCGACGGGAGAGTTGAGCTTTGTAACACGGTTCCTGTACTAAAATTGCTTGCCACAAAGCCAGAATTGAAGGCCCCCAAAGACCGTTCGAATCTAATTTCAAAACTGGAAATTTCGGAAAGCTTCAGCTCAGAACAAAAGCTCGCAGTACGGTACCTCATACATGGTCACAAGAATGATTACAGCCTGTCAGAGCAACTTTGGTCAATCGGTGGAGATCATGAGGTCTGGTCTCGACTTCACAAAAATTGTCTCAGTATAGAGCAAAGCTGGACTCTTATTTCACACGAGTTGGCAGCTACTTTAAAGCTCACTCCGCAGGAGAAAAAAGTAGTTAATCTAGAGGAAGTAAATGCGCAATCTGTTCTTGCTGAGTTGGGTGAAGATATTCAATATCTTGAATTTGATGAGCTAAGCCTCAATGAGCGTGATGCAGAAATTGTCCTCGAGAAGATAGAAGATGCTGAGTTATGGCGAAAACTATCTCTTCATCGCTGCGTGGAAGGAAAATATCACTCAGTCAATGACAATTGCTTCCTAGAAACAAATATTGAGCTTCCTGACGAAATCAGAAATCAGATCACCTGGATAGTTTCTGCACGCTCGCAAGCTGTGCAGAGACAACAAAAAGATAATATTAAGAAGCTTGATCACTCAAAGATCATCGAGTTGGTTTTGAAACACGAAAACCCTTCACAATTTCAAGACTACATATTGACCTTGGTTGGCAAGCTAGCCTCAGACGCTCCTGTGTTTGAGTTACTTGTTACCACCAATTGGCTAACTGGCGGTAACAAAGTACTTTCGCCGAATATGGTTTTAGATTCAAAGCAAACCGATTGGCCAGCGATATCAGAACTAAGCAAAGTAAATAGTGAGTTTTGTTTTGTTGATGAACTCGATACTTATGGCTCAACATGCTTTGATAGTATCCGAAATATGTTGGTAGTGAGTGACGCTGATATTGCAAAGCTAGCAATTAAGGCAGCCAGTCGCTCACAAGGCTACGCGATAGGCCAGGCACCAGTCACTACTGGTGTGCTTCAACAAGCTTGTAAGTATCCACAAATATTTAGGCAGCTTGACTACAAAGGCTGGGAACTACTTGTTGAGTGCTTTAACAACGCACCAGAGGGGATTTTGAGTGATGATGAGTTAAGTCAATTGAGTAGCTCAGCCGACGATACGAATAAATTGGTCGCTCTGCATGAGGCATTGGTTAAGGCAATCTCAAGCCCTGATTCAGTACAGGAATTGCGTGCGGTTATATTAGCGATGATCTGTCGTCAGCCTGAGCCTTTGAAATCTATTGCTAATCTCACATTGCGTTCAAAAAGCAATGAGTTTATCGAAAGCCGAATGTTGTGTTTTGGTGTGGAAGGTATAACTCATTCGTCGCTGCTACACGAACAAGATTACTCTGCCATCAAGCATGTACTTAAGATCGTTGAACCGTCTAGTATCAGTGGGGAGGAGTTGGAGCAGCATTTCAATGCGCCAAGAAATCAAACTAGTCACCAAACTTCTTCCTACGAGCAAATAAAGCGATACTTCGTTGACTGGGCCCCCTTTATCACTAATACAACTGCCATTGGTTCGGTTCTCGCTCTTATGTCTGGAAACCCAGGTATCAGAGCTCTGTGTGAGGGTTACATAGGATCTAGAAACATTGAGCAGTTTATTGGTTCCATTGGTGAAAATTGGAGACCAAAGTCAGGGACACCCGACAATCTAGCTAACTTTGTATCGAAGGTCGATTTTGATATTCGACCAGATAGTGGGTCGACCATAGAGGAAGACTCTATTCTCGGAGAGCGCATTGAGGTTAACTTGAGTGAAGAAGCTGACTCAATCTTCGTTTGGAGCGCAACACGAGTGTTTTACTCTGCTCCGATAACTGTGCAATTGAGAAAATTGCCCATTTATGAAATGAGCGAGGAAAAGCTACTTAAAATCTTAAAACGAAGTGCGGAGCTATTTCTTGAGAAAATTTACCTCCAAAGAATCACTCTCGATCATATTTGGGATAAGTTCTCCGGTGCGGAGCAGTTAGATATCCATGCTGCGAAGTTGATTGTTTTAGATGGGATTGTGCAACAGCTTAAAGAATTGCGTTTAGAAGCTCCTAAAATTAGAAGCCTGTTATCCGAAAACAATGACTTATTGGTTGCAAGTGCAGAAAGCAACTGCTTATACGATCAAGATGCTAAACATAGGGTCTTAGTTGAGATCGGTGAGGAAATCGAACAAGAGAGTACAAAAGCAGAGCTGTTGACAGCAATCAAAGAAAAGGTACTGGGTGATCAGTACGAGCCAGCAAGTGTTCCATTTGAACTATTCCAAAATGCCGATGATGCCGTATTGGAGCTTGAAGACCTTGGTTATCCTAAGGAAGAAATACATCGACGTGGTGTATTCAAGGTTTCTGTAAATGATGAAGTTTTATCTTTTATGCATTGGGGGAGAGAGGTTAACCAACATAGCTCTTCACACATTTCCTCATCGCCCAAAAGCAGTACCTTCAAAATGGACTTGCAAAAGATGCTTGTAAGAAATCAATCTGATAAAGAAGGCTCAGCGACGGGTAAATTTGGTTTAGGTTTTAAGAGCTGCCTATTGATTTCTGATACGCCTAATATTATTTCTGGTCGCTTGGCTGTGCAAATTGAAGGCGGACTGCTACCTGTATTGAGCCCTAAGCACGAGGAACTGTTTGAGCAAGCCAGGAATGAGCCTCTAAACAAGCCGATTCGACCGACTATCATTTCACTTCCTTTGAATAAGGGCGTTAATGCGAACAGAGTGCTCGAAAGCTTTAAGATACGAGCGGGTTTAGTTTCTGTTTTTGCCAAGAAAATTCATACTATTGAACTTAATGGCGAGTTATTTACCTGGGAGCCGACCTTACTGTCGTCAATGAAAGGCTTGAAAGTCGGCAATATTCAACTTCCGTCCAAGAAGGGCTACCAACTAACTAAAATTCTACAAATTGAGACTGACTCAGGGCGATTTATTTTTGGGCTTAGCGGGAAAGGCTTTACCCCCTTAGGTAAAAAGATTCCGAAGCTCTGGAGTTTAGCACCATTGATGGGGGATTTTGGTATCGGAATCGCTATTAATGCAGATTTTCAAGTCGACAAGGGACGCAACCATCTTCATGTATCCTCAACAAGCAATGACCCTTTGTTTGAAAAGCTGGGGCGTGAATTAAAATCAAGATTAGAAGCGATATACCAAGAAACCAAACTAAACTGGCAAGCAGTCAGAACTGAGCTCCAGTTGGATGAAGACCTAAGCATTATCGATTTCTGGGGTAGTTTGTGGAAAGCAATGTGGGGCGGTGGGCCGAAACTACCAGTCGATGGAGAGAAAACCGTTGATCATACTTATCGCCTTTTCCAAGGCGAGGGGGGGATCGTGGACTTTTATTACTCTTTCCCTGTTTTTCCGACGGGACTAAAGTCGGGCAGCACCAAACTTACGACACTTAAATCTTTCACGTATCAAACGAGTGATCTACTCGAACAACTTTTAGCTCATTTGGAACGCATTCCTAGCGTTTCTCGATTACTAGAATCAAACAAATTAGTTTGTAACAACTACGGTAAACAACTAAATAAGCTTGGTTTAGAACTAGCCACTCTCGATTTGAGTCAGGTGCTCGACATGACACTTGATAATGGTGAACTTACGCCAGCTTTAGCAGAGCAGTTGCAGCCTGTTTTTAACCCTGAATTTGAAAAGGCTCTTAAAAATAACAAGGCGACACATGAGCAGGTGGACGATTTCCGTAAAAAGCTTGGTGAGTTAAAAATTCAAACCCGCAATGGCTCTTATCGAGGGATAAAGCATACATTACTTACTGATAAACAAGCTGCAAATTCAGATGAGGAGAAAGTAATCAAATTTACTCCGGATGAATATATTGCAGCAGAGTCATACACCAACTCTAAGAAGCTGCTTGAATTCTGTCGTAGAGATACCACGCCATACAACGTTGATATGTTGCATGACTGGGCCTGTCGTAATGATCTCAAGGAAAACCCAAATAAGGTACGAGCGCTTTGTGAGTACATTGTAAGCGGAGATTTATCTGGCAAACTCGCTGAGCTTATAAAGACACACGCCAAACCGAATTGGATCTGGGATATAGATGTGAAGCACCTCGAAAAATGGGGTTGGAATAAAAAGCAAATAGATATGTTTAGGAACGTACGTTTGGTTTCAGACAAAGAGGTCGAACGTCGAGTTAGCCAGCAGTTGAAATCCGAGGGGCAATCGAGCTTATCGACAAAAGAAGCCTTGATGAAGATCTATAATTGGTGGGTGTCTAACCGGGATGTAGAACTTACCAACTACCAGAATCGACTTTACCCATCGGGTGTTTTTGATTGGGAGTCGATTAAGTTAGATGAGCAGCCAGATGTTTACAAGCCGGCATGGCTAAAATTATTCTTTTTGGGTTCATGTCAGACGATTGGGCGTACTACAGAACAGCAACATAGCGCAGCTCTTAAGCACTTCGAGGACAAAGGTTGGTGGTCTGTATTCTCAGATGTGAACGATCCCTCTAAATGGTTTGATGTTATGGATCAGTATCTCGAACAAGCCGTTACATCAGATACGTATAGAACATGGCTTCAGATATTGCCTCTATACCGATTCTCGAGTCACTTAGAGGATTACATAGAACTGTTTTGGATGGCTGAACAGGGAATGCCGAATATCAAAGCACTAATACAACCAGCATCAAGTGCTGAACTCTCTGGTGCCGGTAGTAGTTTTGCTCCACCAGAGTTAAAAGCCACATTGGGGATAGGTGCTAACTTTATACTGCGAGAACTATATCGCTATGGTGTCTATTCAGATGAATCGGTTGAGAAACATTGCTTTGTTGCATCTCAAGGTGTGAGAGATATCTTGAGTAAAAAATTACATGATCCTTTAGATCTCGATAAGGCATCTGCGGACAGTTCAGAGAAGATTTATAGCTACTTGTGTTTACACATGGGAGAAGAATTTGCCACTTTCGATGGAGGGTTCGATATACCGCTTCGCTTGCTTGCGAGGGATGATAAGCTACTTGAAAACATCTTAGAAATTGGTGTGTGGAACTGAAATGATTGAATCAAATATTGAGTTAAAAGATGGCAGCACAGTTCGTCACCAACGCTTTGGTATTGGTGAAGTACAACTGGTACGAGGCGATACTGCTTTAGTGCGATTTGAAAGTGGCTTTGAAGAGCGGCCAATTACAGAGCTAGAGCTAGTGAAAACAGCACTTGATGTCGTGTCTGAAGGGGAGAAGGATAATCTCAGAGAAGTCGTTGCCCGTTGCCAGGCATTAGCAATTCGATCGATCAATGATAGCTGGGGAGTATTTTCTACATCCCGAATAAACCTCCTACCACACCAACTTTGGGTTTGCCATAAGACACTTAGAAAGTGGCCGGTTAATAAACTTATCGCAGATGATGTTGGTTTGGGTAAAACCGTTGAAGCTGGGCTGATTCTATGGCCGTTAATTGCTAAGAAGCGAGTGCGCCGTATTCTGATATTAACACCGGCCTCTCTTGCTCCTCAGTGGCAAGAGCGTTTACGAATCATGTTTGATATTCGTTTGACGATGTACTCTGGAGAACTGGATACAGAGCGCTCAGATTACTGGAATACGCATGATTTTGTCGTAGCTTCTTTGCCAACTCTGCGAAAGGATATTAACGGTAGGCATGAAAGGATGCTTAAGGCGGAAGATTGGGATTTGCTAATTGTTGATGAAGCGCATCATCTCAATGCACAAGAAGATTCTGGTGCGACACTCGGTTATCGTTTCGTTCAGTCACTAATCGAGCATAACAAGTTTCAGTCAAAGTTATTTTTTACCGCGACGCCTCACCGAGGAAAAGATTATGGTTTCTTTGCACTATTAAAGTTGCTGCGCCCAGATTGTTTTGATCCGAAGAAAAAGGCTCATCTACAACAGCAATACGTTAAGGATGTGGTGATTAGAAATAATAAGCAGTCTGTGACAGACATGGATGGTAATACGCTTTTTAAGCCAGTTAATGTTAGCTCTAAGACTTATTTCTACTCTTCTGAAGAACAAGCATTCTATGACAAATTAACAAACTTTATTTTAACTGGGCAAGCCTATGCGTCATCTTTAGCAAAAGTCGATCAGCGAGCTGTGCAGCTTGTTTTAATTGCGATGCAAAAATTGGCCGCGAGCTCCGTATCTGCTATCCATTCTGCAATAAGTAGGCGTATTAATAGACTTGGAGATAGCAAACGGCTCTTAGAGGTTATCGGTCAGGAACTGATTAATCTAGGTGAAGATCTAGAAGCCCCTGAGCTTGATGATAGATACGTGGAGCTAGAAGCTGAGTACGTTAGCACATCAGTTAAAGTCTCTTTGATGGAAAATGAACTCCCAATGCTAGAAGAGTTGCAAGAGTTGTCTGGCAAGGTTCAATCCGAGACAAAGATCAGCACTTTAATCGAACTGTTGGATGATGAGTTTAAAGATAGAACAGTTGTGTTCTTTACCGAATATAAATCTACGCAAGCACTCATTATCAACACCTTGAATAGTAAATTTGGATTTGGTTGCAGTAGCTTTATTAACGGAGACGGTCGTTTAGACAATGTTTTGAGTGAACAAGGAGATACCTACACTTGGTCACTTGATAGGTATGAGGCTGCAAGTCAGTTTAAAGAAGGGAAAGTCAGATTCATCGTCTGTACTGAAGCGGGTGGCGAAGGTATTGATTTGCAAGATAATTGTTTTTCGATGGTACATGTTGATCTTCCATGGAATCCAATGCGCTTGCATCAACGAGTGGGTCGTTTGAATCGTTATGGGCAACAACATGGTGTTGAAGTTTATACGCTTAGAAATCCTGAAACTGTAGAGTCGCGAATTTGGAGTTTGCTTAACTCGAAGATCGAAAGTGTTATGCGTTCATTAGGGTCAGCTATGGATGAGCCTGAAGATCTTCTGCAACTGATTCTGGGGATGACAGACAAAGGTTTCTTCAATCAACTGTTTGCCGAAGGTGTTGCTCAAGGCTCTGGGCAGTTGAGAGAATGGTTCGATGCTAGGTCTGGGACGTTTGGAGGGGAATCTGCTGTTAAAGTTGTCAAAGATTTGGTTGGTAATGCTGATAAGTTTGAATACCAAAACCTAGACGAAGTGCCAAAATTAGATCTAATCAATATGCAGCAATTTTTCGAGAGCATGTTAAAGCTTAATGGGCATTTGTTGGAAAATAAAGACGGTTTGATGAGCTTTAAAACACCGAGTGCTTGGAGAAGCCAGTATGGTATAAAGAGACGCTATGAGAGCCTGACATTTGATCGTTCAATCAAAGATAAGAATGTTGATGTTCTTGGTATTGGTCACATGATCTTTAATAAAGCAATTGCCGAAGCAGAAGAGTTTGAGGGAAGTGTTGCGGTAGCTAAAGGGATTGAAAATCCAGTGCTTGTCTATACGGTAAAAGACTTGATTACTGGTGATGATGGTAACCAGTCATTTACGGCGATAGCTGTTACTGGAACCGAAGACCTGAGGGTTCTTTCAGATGAAGCTCTAATGTTGCAGCTTATCGGGTTGTATGACCATATGCCGAAAACAACGAGAGAGATCTGCTGGGATACAAGTTATGTGTTCGATGCTGACGAGGAAATACCCCGTTATGATTCGTATTTAGAACAACAACTTGCTTCAATGAGTTTACCTTATGAAAAGCCTACGTTTACGCTGACAGCTTTGCTTTTGCCATTTGTTGAGTAATGTTCATGTTTTGAACAAATCAAATGATAATTTTTCGCTGATTCAATTGACCTAATGAGATTTTCGGCAATACTAAAACTTAGAAACTCTAAGTTTTAGTGGTGACATGTGAAAACGGACATTCAACTTTACCCTGACGAATCGCTCGAAAGCTTCTTGTTGCGCTTATCGCAAGAACAAGGTTACGAGCGATTTTCTCATTTCGCCGAAGATATCTGGTTCGACACCATGGATCAGCATGAGGCGATTGCTGGTGCTTTCCCCTTAGATCTCGAACGAGTCAATATCTACCACGCTCAAACCACAAGCCAAATGCGAGTGCGAGTGCTTATCCACCTTGAGAACCAATTAAAGCTCAACAACTTTGGTGTACTGCGTCTAGCGTTATCACATTCAAAAGCTCAATTCTCTCCGCGATACAAAGCTGTTCATAGATTTGGTGTTGACTATCCTTATGCTTTTCTTCGTAAGCGCTTCACGCCTATTTGCCCTCTGTGTGTTAACGAAGCACCCTACATTCGCCAGCAGTGGCAATTTATCTCTCATCAAGCTTGTGAACACCATGGCTGTAAACTGGTTCATCACTGCCCTGAGTGTAAATCGAGACTTGAATACCAAAGTACCGAGAGTATTGGCCAATGTGAATGCGGTTATGAACTCCGAAACTCGCCAGTAGAAGATGCGCCAGAGGCTGAGCTTTTGGTCGCTAGATGGTTATCGGGAAATGATTCAAAACTCTTGGGATTACTGAAAACAGAAATGACGTTATCTGAGCGCTATGGTTTTTTACTTTGGTATGTAAATCACTATGGTGAGTTTGATGATGATCTCTGTTTTGAGTCATTCATTGAATATTGTGGAACTTGGCCAACGTCATTGTGGCAAGACCTAGATGCCTTGAAAGAGAAGGCAGAACTTGTGCGAGTAAAAGATTGGAAGAAGATGTTTTTCAATGAAGCCTTTGATGCTCTGCTTAAAGATTGCCGTCAGTTACCCAGTCGGCAGTTGAGTCACAATATCGTGCTTGCACAGGTGTTAGCTTACTTTACACAACTTATGGCAACAGTGCCTTCAAGCGCGAAAGGAAATATCGGTGATGTACTGCTCAGCCCCTTAGAAGCTTCTACATTGCTTTCCTGTACAACAGATGAAGTGTATCGGCTGTATGAGTTTGGTGAGATCAAAGCCGCTATTAGGCCGAGAATGCATACCAAAATTGCAAGTCACGAATCGGCGTTTACTCTGAGAAGTATCATTGAAACAAAGTTGACGCGAATGAGCTCTGAAAGTGATGGTTTAAGCGTGTATCTACCTGAGTGGTAATTATGACGAAATTAAGTGACTTATTAACAATTGAAGACGAAGCAGTAAAGCAGGTTGCTTTAAAGAAGATGTTCATGCCCTATACGGAAGATGTCTGTGTTGAAGGGTATGAAAAAGAAGCGTTAACGATCTTGCTTAATCTCAGTTCAAGCCATCAAGCGGATAGATGCTCGGATTGGTTGGATGTTGCCCGTGCTAAAAGGCATTTAAAAGCGGCTGAGAACCTAGAGGCGTCCCTTGATGAAATCAAATGGTTCCATACTCATAATCTCAAGTTTCCAGATTGCCGAGTTAAAGATCAGCGGATAATTGCACAACCTCTTGCTACAACCGAGGTGTTTATTTCAAGCGCAGTATTAGGGCAACGCTTGGGGTGGGCGCATAACTCAGCGGTGTATCGTCACACATTGTGGTTATTGAACCCTTTTCGTTGGCAATCACAGCCAGTATGTATTCTTTGTCTTATACAGCAAGAAAGCCCTGTTTGGGTTGAGCTGCTCAAAGAATTTGGTTTAGGTGCTAATTCACTTGCTCGCTTACAAAACACAATGGCAGAACAGCTACCTGAAAATAGCTTCCCTGACAGTGTCAGTACTTACAGCAAGCAACTACGGTTTCCATGGGGGGATGATTATGTTTCGGTGACCCCAGTGGTCAGTCATGCCATCCAAAGTGAGCTAGAAGTGAGATCGCGAAGTCGAGAAAGCAAGCTCAGCTTTGTGTCTTCATCGCTGCCAAACTCGGCAAGTATCGGGAATCTGTGTGGCAGTTTAGGTGGGCATATGAAAGTCCTTAACTACCCGCTAGACGTCAAACCAGCACAGGGTGGGACGTTAACTGAAAGTCGCAAAAAGAGTGGCCACTACTTTGATGACTATCAGGTAACTAACGCTAAAATCTGTCAGGTGTTAAATCATCTAATTGGTTCAGAGCCATCAAAAACACAGAAGCAAAGGGAGAGCGCTCGTAAGGTTAGAAGTAAGATATTGCGAAAGCAGATAGCCCTGTGGATGCTTCCATTAATTGAGTTAAGAGATATCGTTGATGCTGACCCTAATCAACAGCAATTGGAACATGATGACACTTTGGCTCAAGCCTTTTTGACCCAACCAGAATCGGATTTGGGCTCTTTAGCTAGTGAGTTTAACCGTTGCTTACATCTCGCGCTTCAGAATAACAAGTATGCCGCCAAGTTTGCCTATCATCCTAAGCTAATGCAGGTCGTCAAAGCCCAAATCGTATGGATACTTGAACAGCTCAGTAAACCAAATGGCAATGAAGATAAGGTAACGGGTGAGCAGTATATCTATTTGTCATCAATGAGAGTGCAAGATGCGGTCGCAATGAGTAGCCCATATCTGTGTGGTGCTCCTTCTTTGGCGGCTATTTGGGGGTTCATGCACCATTACCAAAGAGAGTTTAATAAGCTAGTTAATTGTGATTCCCCGTTTGAGTTTTCGAGTTTCTCTTTTTATGTTCGAAGTGAAAATATTCAACCGACAGCGAAGCTTACCGAACCCAACTCAGTCGCCAAAGCACGAACGGTTTCTAACGCGAAGCGACCAACTATTCGTAGTGAACGATTGGCAGACCTAGAAATAGACTTAGTTATTAGAGTCCATAGTGACAGCCGAATTTCAGATTTTAAGTCCGCGCTTAAAACAGCTCTTCCCGTAGTTTTTTCCGGAGGGGCATTATACCAACCACAGCTATCGACGCAGATTGAGTGGCTAAGGACATTTACCAGCAGGAGTGAGCTTTTCCATGTCATAAAAGGGTTACCAGCATACGGGCGATGGTTATATCCAAGTGAAAACCAGCCGAGTGATTTTGATGAGCTAGAGCGTTTTACTACTAAAGACGCTGATAATTTGCCAGTTTCTATTGGCTACCATTTGTTAGAACAACCAACTAAACGGGGCAACTCAATCACCAGTTGTCACGCTTATGCAGAGAATGCGATAGGGCTTGCTCAGCGAGTAAACCCGATAGAAGTACGTTTTAGTGGAAGAGATCACTTTTTAAAGCACGCCTTTTGGTCGATAGAATGCAGTAGCGAAACTATTCTTATAAAAAACTATAGGGATTAATCGTTTATGGAACTTTGCACACAGCTGAACTACGTTCGCTCTCTTTCTGCTGGCAAAGCATATTTCTACCACCTTTCGAAAAGTGGTGAGATGTGTCCCCTTGAAATTGATAGAACTAGGTTGCGCGCACCAAAAGGTGGTTATGCAGAAGCATATAAAGGGGGCAAGTTCGTAAAAAAGAATGTTGCTCCACAATACTTATCTTACTCCAATCCTCAGTTCATCGAAGAGTGTTACGTAAAGCCGGGTGTAGATGATATCTACTGTGCATTCCCCCTTCGAATTCGGGCAAATTCTCTAACCCCAGATATCTGTAGTGACGATGAAGTGCGCAGTAAACTTTCGTTACTGGCTAATACTTATAAAGAGCTCAATGGCTATCAGGAGCTCGCTCATCGATACGCGAAGAATATACTACTTGGCAGTTGGCTTTGGAGAAATAGAGAGTGTCGACAATTGTCGATAGAAGTGACCACCAGTGATTCGCAAACCTTGATTATAGAAAACGCAACAAGGCTTTCTTGGTATGGTCATTGGGATGAGGCTTCAACTGCGTGCCTAGAAAAACTCACAGCCTATTTGATGAGAGCCCTTTCCGAACCAACCGAATATTTCTACATGGATGTAAAAGCTAAAATTGGAGTTGGTTGGGGAGATGAGGTCTACCCAAGCCAAGAGTTTTTAGAGAGCCGAGAAGATGGTGTTCCTACTAAGCAGTTAGCTACTGTCGAACTATTAAACGGAAAGGAAACAGTTGCTTTTCATGGTCAAAAAATTGGTGCAGCGTTGCAATCGATTGACGATTGGTGGCATGAAGACGCAGATAAGCCATTAAGAGTGAATGAATACGGGGCAGACCGAGAATACGTGATAGCAAGGCGACACGTGTCCCATGGAAATGATTTTTACCAATTAGTCAGAAATACAGAGAATTGGATTGAGACAATGACAGCTTCTCAGACCATCCCAAATGACGTGCACTTTATTATGTCGGTCTTGATCAAGGGTGGTCTCTTCAATTGTTCCAAAGCGAAGTAAGGATGACTATGACGAAGCGTTACTACTTCTTAATACGTTACATACCTGCACAAGCAGACCATGAATTATTGGCAGGACGGTGTATATCCCAAATGCACTTGTTTATGGTGAATAACCGACAAGCGATGAATAGGGTTGGTGTGAGCTTCCCTGATTGGAACGAATCTACAGTTGGCCAAACCATTGCCTTTGTTGCTGAAGATAAAGAGGCGATGATTGGGCTCTCTTTTCAGCCCTATTTCTCTGTGATGGTAAATGAAGGTTTATTTGAGATCTCCAGTGTATGTGAGGTGCCAGACACTGCGGCTGAGGTGCGGTTTGTCCGTAACCAAACGATCGGGAAAAGTTTTCTGGGTTCCAAGAAACGTCGGATCAAACGTAGCATGGCGAGAGCCGAACTATCTGGCGTTGAACCATCGTTACCAGCCACTAATGAAGAGCGTGTCATCGATAGTTTTCATCGAATACCAATCTCCAGCGGTTCATCTGGAGAAGATTATATGTTGTTTGTACAAAAGGAGTTTGTCGGTGAGCGCGGTACAGCAAACTTTAATAGCTATGGTTTAGCCACCAATCAAGAAAGAAAAGGCACGGTACCTGAGTTACGTTTTTAAACCCATTTTCTAAAGCTCTTTTTAGAGAAATAAAAACAAGGACTTACAGAAGTAAGAAGAAAAAGGGTATTTTGATGAATTGTGACTTTAAGCATGCAGAATCAGATGGTTAGATACTATATTCTACAGTGTCCTACCGAATAGGCAGCTAAGAATACCAGCCTTTGATGATCGTTTCCATGGGCAGTGTGTCCTGCCGAATAGGCAGCTAAGAATAGGCCAGGAAGAAAGCAACCTTCCTGCTGAACAAGCAGTTAATAATCAAAACCATCATGTTTAGGCTTGATGGTTTTTTGTTGGGTTAGAATGTTATCTCGTTACAAATCCATTGTTCGAGATATATTCATTAGAGCTCATTCGCTAATCAGATTCGCCAAATTGAATAATTAGACACAATGCTTGCCCTTAAGGTGATTGGAAGAGCTATAAAGTTAGCGACTATAGCCAGTTAAATTATAATGGCTTTGATAAAAAGGAGCTTCACGATTAGCAAACATCATTAACAATGATGCTTTAGTTGCGATGAATACTGACTGTGTGTTGTTTCCTGGCCTCGTCGTTAATGCTGTACGGAGAGAGTATGTCACAGCGACATCCAAAGGTGCGAGTGAGTCGCAATGAACAAACCACAGTAAAGATTTTTTGCTTCCATCTTCGAGCGCTTCAAGAAAACCTGAATTTTCTTTTGCGGATAATGCCGCCGCTGCCGTGTCGTACTCAGAAAAGTCTAAATAGTGAACACTTATGTCTTTTTTATCGGCGAGTATGGAGGCTTGTTTGATGAAATCAGAGTGAAGTACCGCCGAGTCAGCGATAGAAATTCTAAAGTCCATATCCCAAGCGTGTTGCACAAAAAGTTCGGGAGTTATGTGATTCTCCGGTAGGTAGCTTTCTTTATTCTTATCCAATCTAAACTCAGCCACGGTTATTGTATTTACGTCTAATAGGATAAATCATGAGTAGTCAATGTACCACCACAAACCAAGGAGCTGGCGAATCTAGCAAAAGCGCTAACAAGGTTTTGCCCCTTTTCGAGCTAGGGAGTGTCATTGTTTGGGCTGCCCTGGTACATATTCAAACTAACAAATCGTAATCCGAAGATGAGAAGCAGTTTGATGAATTTGTGCTTATTGTCACTAGTCTGAGTAGCTTTAAAATTATCTTTTTGTTTACTATTGCATTTAAACAATATGTCACGAACATAAGGAAAACACATTCAAATGAAAACGGATTTATTTATTTCATACGCTTGGACGTCAAATGAGCATAAAGAGTGGGTTCATCTACTCGCAAGCCAACTTCATTTAATGGGTTACACGGTGAAAATTGACGAAGCAGTCGACTATGGTTCGAGTTTAAGTGGCTTCATGCAAGAAGTAACCGATGCTTCTCATGTACTTTTAGTTGTTGATGAAAATTATGTCGAACGTGCAGACAACGCCCCAGCATCAGGAGTAGGTATTGAGACAGAATGGATCAGCAGTGTTTTTGAGAGTAAACCAAACACATGGCTGTCCGTTATTTTTGTTAGAAACCCTAACTATAGATTGCCTCGTTGGCTAAAAGCTAAAAGTCCTAAAGGGTTTGATTTTAACTCAAACCCTGATGCAAAGAGATATCCAGGATCAACCCAGATAGACGCAGTATGGCGATGGATTGAAGGGCTTCCCGCAGACAAACAACATGCGATACCTATCTCGGTCGTTCATAAACGAGCAGCGCGACTTGAGCGGATTGATGTTCTGAAAGATTCTGGTAATTATGCAAACCCAGCTCTAAATGGACGTGTAACTTTCCGCTATCGAGAGCATTCAGGTTATACCGTTGGAAATGGTGAGTACCAGTTCAAAATTCAATTCAGTGGGTGTTCAGGAAATAGTGTCTATGTATACACTGACGGTGGCCTTAAAGCTGTGGGGCTAATAACAACTTCAAACTTCACCCCCTCAACAGTTGATTCTTTTCTAACCCCCGGTCGAACAATCACACCTACTGTCGGACAAAAAGCCGTGCTCTTGAATAGTGAGGGTGCTCTCTGTGTATTGACTATCGAAGAAGTTCAATGTGAAATTAATACTGAACAGTATGTACCCGAGTATGTAACTTTCACTTATGAAATTTTAGTTAATCAATAGCGGGATCATTTAGCTCATTTGTTCCTAGCTTGTGTAGTGGGTAAGTGAAATTGGCCACTACACTAGAGGCTTTGCTGTACCCAAAGTAATTCGTTAGACGCTAATTTAGTAGTCTCTACAACTCAGTTATGTCCAAAACCTTCAGAGACTGAATTCTTACCCATACATGTACACTATGTCTTTCGAAGGGTTGATCGGAGTGTGGTAATTTTACTACGTTGAATTTTAGTAGTTCTGTAAATATGCAGACTTTCGATGCAATGTTATGAGAACTTATGTTGCAAATAGTACTTTAACTCTTTGATACTTGGTTCGAATTATGCGGACTTATGTTGCAAGCATCACATTATGAAGCCTGCAATATATGTTCGCATAAATTGCAGGCTTTCTTCATTTCTGCATCATAAGTCTCATAGTCTATTTTTTGTTGTAGGTTTACAACAAAAGTGATTTGCTATGTTCGACCAAACCAAGAAATCATCTCACGTACACAACATCTGTAAGTTCATGATCTTGAAGAATGATGCTGTTGTTCGCACTCTCTCCATTTTGGAGTTCGATTTCTGCTTTCACCTCGAATATAACGCAAACATTAAAAGTTTTACCTCTCAACCTTTCGGCTTCCACTATCAATTCAATAATCGTAAGTGCCGATATACCCCAGACTTTTTAGTAACAGATCACAACGAGCAGTCAACCCTCTTCGAAGTAAAACACTCTAGTCAGATTCTCAAACCTGATTTCAGGAATAGATTTGAAGAGAAACAAAGAGTTGCGTTGAATGAGTTTAACAGACGCTTAGTTTTGGTTACTGAAAAGCAAATTAGAATGGGAGCAACTTTAGATAACTTTAAGCTGTTACATCGTTACTCCGGATTGCGAACCGTGACTGAGTTTCAAAAGTTAGTGTTGGCGTTTATTGGCTCCTCAAAACCACCGCTTAGGGCGGTGGTGATTGTTCCTTGAGGCTATAGCCTGAAGAAGTGCCCATGTTAGAAGTAACCTCTTATTCACCACAAGTAAGAGGGAACAACCACATGGGCGATTACAGAAGTTCATCACATGTTTATTGGCGTTGCAAATACCATATAGTTTGGACTCCAAAGTACAGATATAAGATTTTGAAAGATAAGGTTGGAAAGGATCTTTATCGTTCAATCTATATCTTGTGCAATATGAAAGACTGCGAGGTTTTAGAATTAAATGTTCAACCAGATCATGTTCATCTTGTTGTCATTATTCCTCCCAAGTTGTCGAACTCGAGTTTATTAGGAGTTTTAAAGGGCCGGACAGCAATTAGATTTTTCAATAAATTCCCACATATACGTAAGAAACTATGGGGAAATCACTTTTGTGCTAGAGGGTATTTTGTTCATATAATGGGAGTGAATGAAGAAGTCATTCGACGATATGTCCGACACCAAGATAAACAGGACATTGAGTATGAACAACAACTGCAGTTATTGAAGAATTGATAGCGTGGACGCCCTCTTCTAGGGGGTTATAAAGCAAAACCGCCTTCTAAGAAGGCGGATATTTTTTCACTTTTTGAATGGGTAAATTTTGGTTCTACCTCTTTAGCGGCTTCAGGAACGGTCTTATTGATGGATATTGAGCTAAATGAAGCTAACCTGGCTGATGGCGCTGGTTTCTCAAATAATGCTATTTCAGGTGCGATTTTACCAAAATATGCAATAGAGGCTTTACCTGTCCAATATGAATTACCCACACTTATCATTTTTGATGCTTATGGCAAGGTTAGCGGGTTTCTATTTTCAGAGGCAGCAGAGAATTATGGGGAGTCAAAATGACAGAAGTTAAAATAAAAGCTAGGTATCAAAAAGTCACTTTTCAAACGATGAGTATTTTATCTATTTCTTTTTTGATTTTGTACATTGAACGATTGGAAGTTTATCTGTTACTAATTTCGCTGTTATTGGCCTCTGGCTTATTCCAAAAACATATAATTTACCTAGTAAAAAACAACATGCTCTACCGGTATCGTTTAGGTGGAGCTTTGGTTACAACATTCCTTCTTGGCTGGTTTATTTCACCTTCTTTGGTCGCTATACCATCAAGTATCGCTATGTGGTGGTTATCTTGGGTGGGGCTCAGAATTATGGAGTCTTAAAATGGGTCATCTTAAGAAATGAAGTGACCCCATAATGAGCGGCTTTTTGCTATCTGCAGTTTGTCTTTTTCTTACTCAAGAATGTTTCATCTTTCTCAGTTCGCAGGCAACACCACGGCAGACGCTTCTTCCTCCGAATCTTCTTTGTCTTCTACTTGGTCAGCAACCCAATCAATCGTCTTTGTTAGATAAAGCTTATTGGTTTCGGTATCACACCAATGTTTTGATAATCCTCTTCGATTAAACTCACTGCCAATTGCTGCGAGTGTCTGGTTGCTTGATCGCCCGTAATACAAGGTGTCGCACAGTTGGAGGTTCGACATGGATTGAGGATACGTATTGACTGACGATGAGTTCATGCTTAGTGCTTTGGATTGGTTATGAGTGCACCCTGTTAGGCTCAGGAAAAAGAAAAGGATTAGCGTATTTTTCATGGTGTATCAGATCTGTTGCCGATGATTTGAAGACAGTATTGCCATGATGTCCTCACTAATTTGTCAATTTTTCGCCAACTAGTTATAGACCAAGACTTTCCTCCCAGTTAGAAAGCGTTATTAAGGCAACGACAAAAACGGAATTAACAAACAAAAGCGCAATTTTGTACAAAAGCTGAAAGAGCCTATAGAGTAGACTGATAAGTCGCTCGATAATTAACAGGCTTGGGAATTGTTATGGAGAACAAGAAGCGCTCTAAAGAAAAGGCCGAATATAAGATAACGGAAGAGCTCGGTGGCCTTGAAATCCTTGATGCTGAATACGAAAAGCAGAACTTCTCACGCCATAGCCATGAGGGTTACACGCTTGGGGTTATTGAGCAGGGCGCTCAGCGTTTCTATCGAACGGGCGGGCATCATATTGCACCACAAGATGCGATTATCCTGGTCAATGCCGACGAAGTTCATAGCGGTCACTCTGCCACTGAAGGTGGTTGGGCATATCGAGCCATGTATCCTCTCCCAGAGCAACTTGCCAAGATCACTCAAGAGCTTAACCTACCGAACTACGGTGCGCCTTACTTCCCAAGAGCGGTTGTTGAAGACCCTGAACTCGCCAATCAATTGAGGTTGGTCTTCAACACGATTGATGAATCCGACAATCGTTTGTTAAGAGAAACCTTGATGTACGGGATGTTGGTTAAGCTGATTAGCCGACACGGGAAATCGCCGCTTAACCCTCAACTCGATGGGAAAACTCAGCGCCAGCTTGTGTTGGTGAAAGAGTTTTTAGATGATTTCCCACAAGCCGATGTGTCGCTAGACGAACTATCTAAGTTAGCGGCATTGAGCCCGTTTCACTTAGTGCGTTCTTTTCAGAAAGAATTTGGTCTTCCGCCGCATGCGTATCAAATCCAATCTCGGTTAAGGCTTTCGCGTAAGTTATTGAAGCAAGGGCATACGATTTCAGATACCGCGCAAGAGTGTGGCTTTCATGATCAAAGCCATTTTCATCGACACTTCAAAAAGGCCAATGGCTACACGCCGGGGCAATACATCAAAATGCTCTAAACTTGCATGGCTAAGGCATGGCTAACTTGTGTTAAGTGCGGTTAAGTACGGTTAAGTGCGGCAAACAGAGGGGCATGAAATCGAGCAAGTTTGTACAATCGAACCGACTCCACTCTTCTTACATTGAATAGCCAATGTGAAGAGAGAAAAGAACTATATGGATAGTGAAACAATGGATAGACGAACACAGTTATGGAAGGGCGTTTTAGCGGGAATGCCCTTGAGCATTGCGGTAATCCCTTGGGGAATTCTAGCGGGCTCATATGCGATAGATGCTGGATTGAGTCAGCTTCAAGCGCAAGCGATGTCGGCTATTCTATTTGCTGGCTCAGCACAACTTGTCGCTGCGGGTATGTTTAAAGCGGGTATTGGTCTAGGCACCATGTTGTTGACTACCTTATTCATCACGTCTAGACACTTTCTGTATAGCGTATCGATGCGTGACAAAATCAGCCATCTTCCTACGCGTTGGCGTCTATTACTCGGATTTTGGCTCACCGACGAGTTGTTTGCGATTTGTAGTGGGCAGTCTCAGAAAGAATTTAATCGCTGGTATGCTGCGGGTGTAGGCGGCGGTTTTTATCTCGTTTGGAATATTGCGAGCTTTGCTGGCATTGTCGCGGGAAGCCAAATTCCTTCGCTTAATGAAATTGGGCTCGACTTTGCGGTCGCAGCAACCTTTATCGCCTTGGTGTTCCCATTAATCCGAACTCTACCCGTCGTTGTGTGTGTGGTGGTTTCACTGGTCACTTCGGTTGCCATGTCGGTTAACAATATTGAGGGCGGGCTAATGATTGCAGCGATCGCTGGTATGTTAGCGGGCTTTTTCAGCGAATCGTTCCAAGAGCGAAACAATGGTAACAAGACAATCGTGGAGGGGAAATAGAGATGATTTGGTTAACGATATTACTTATGACGGCGATTGTTTTCTTTAGTCGGTATTTGTTTCTTGAGCCTGCAATCCCGCTTCGACTCAATCAAACCGCAAGGCGCCTATTGCGTTATTCAAGCCCTGCGGTACTGACTGCGATTTGGGGGCCAATTGTATTTGCACCAGAACAAACATTTTGGCCAAGCCTTGAAAACCCATACTTGATAGGCGCGGTGGTCACAGGTCTGTTGATTTGGAAAACAGGCAATGTGCTGCTAACGATTGGCGTCAGTATGGGCGTGTTTTTGTTCTATAACCTCGTTGCGGTTGATTACCTTTTTTCTTGAGCTTCAACGTCAACTTCGGCTTTGTGTTTCTCCTATTATTTAAGGGCTGAATAACTATGATTACTTGTTATGTTCGATATGTAATTGATCCTAAAAAGGTAAGTGAGTTTGAGGCATACGCAAAAATGTGGATTCCTCTGGTCGCTAAATTCGGAGGTCAACACAACGGTTATTTCTTACCGTCGGAAGGGGCGAACAATATTGCATTGGCGTTGTTTACCTTTGAAAGTTTGACTGCCTACGAAGAATATCGGGTTAAGTCGCTGAGCGATGCTGAGTGCATTAAAGCGTTTGAATTTGCAGACGAAGTTGATTGCATCGTGAGTTATGAACGCAGCTTTTTTAGACCTGTTTTAGAGTGATAGACCTTGCAACGTATAGCTTGGTGGCATCTAATGTACTGATTCACTATTTGTGTGTTTAGGTTATGGTAAGGAGTTAGTTTGGCTAAGAAGTATTATGTGGTTTGGAAAGGTCGTACACCGGGTATTTTTACTACTTGGAATGAGTGTAAGTCGCAAGTTGATGGTTTTGCTGGTGCGAGATATAAATCGTTTCCAACACTAGGCGAGGCCGAGTCTGCTTTCGGTGGTAAAACGTCGTCTGTGTCAAGTTCTTCGGCTACAAAGCCAAGCTCTGCGGGGAAGGCGACGAAAGCTAAGGTGCCGCCTCTTTCGGAGCAGCAAATCACAGATATGCCTTTTGATATCAAGATCTTTACCGATGGTGCTTGTGAACCAAATCCTGGTGAAGCAGGGACGGGGTTAGCGGTCTACCAAAACAACCAGTTAACAGAATTGTGGTATGGCTTGTATCAGCCTGTTGGTACCAACAATACCGCCGAGTTACATGGGCTTAAGCAAGCGTTTGTTCTCGCGAAAGAGAAGTTAAACGCAGGCCTCTCTGTTGCGATTTATTGTGACTCTAAGTACTCGATAGATTGTATTACTAAGTGGGCAACGGGTTGGGAGAAAAAGGGCTGGACCAAGTCGGGCGGCGAGATCAAAAACCTCGATATTATTAAGCCTGCGTATGCTCTCTACCAAGAACTGGCTTCAAAAATCACCATCTACCATGTGAACGGTCACGTTGGTATTGAAGGTAACGAATTGGCCGATAGAATGTCGATTGTGGCTATTTCATCGAAAGAGCAGGAGCTAGCTCTATATGGTGACATCGAAGATCTTGAGTCTATTTTGGCACTTCGAGCCGGCTAGCTAGGCTTCTTAATGAAAAGCTAATAAAAGTTACTGAAAGCATAAGTTGCCATCATTAGGCTGTGCTAAGTTGAGCGTTACATTTCAAATCAATGTAGCGCTCTTCTGTTTTTGTGGTGCTCAGTTGTTTTGATGTGCTTAGTAGCTCGTATGGTGCTTAGCCGTTCTTGCGATGCTCAGCCGTCTGAGCTATTCCTTATTGAGCTGGGTTCTCTATCCAACGAGATAATTGCTGAGCTTGTTTGATCGAATTAAAACTGTCTTTCACTCTCTCACGTGCCTTTAAACCCATCGATGTTTTATCGTTACTGCTCAGCTGCGCGAAACGCTCAATCGCTTCTCTTAATTCTTCCACGTTTTTTTCGCTAACCACAAAACCTGTCTCTGGTGAGACGATCTCTTTGCATCCCATGATGTTGGTGGTAATGACGGGTGTTCCCACGGCCATCGCTTCTTTTAAAACCAGTGGCCCTGTATCCACACACCCGGTTTCGGAAAAACAGAAGGGCGCGATTAGGCTGTCATAGTTCGATAGTTTCTCTTTCACCCACTCGTGAGGTTTCGCGCCAAGAAAGGTCACGTTTCGAGCAAGTCCTTTTTCTTTGACCTGCAATTTTAATTGTTGCTCTAAATCGCCAGTACCGATGATATCGAGATGAATGTCGAGAGGTTCGGCAATCGGTGCCAATGCATCAATAAGATGGTGGATGCCTTTTTGCTCCACTAATCGGCCAAGAAAAACGAGACGAAGTTGCTTAGCTTCGGTTTTTGGGTGTAGTTGAAATTGTTTGGTATTTACCCCACAGTGCAAGAGTTTAATGTTGCCTTTAGCCATGGTATTGAAGTCGGTGAGCATGTCTTTGCACACTGCGACCACAAAATCACTCGACGAAATCTTCTGTTCAATATCATAAGCGAACTCGTAAACATCATGACCGTGAGCAACGAACGAGCAGGTTATGTTCAGAAGCTTTGCCGCGACGATGGCGTGAGCTGTAGTGTGCTGACAGAAATGCGCATGAACGTGTTCGACGTCGTTCTCGGCGAGTTGCAGCGCCAGTTTGAATCCATAAGCGAACAGTGATTTTTTGGGCATACTGGTTTGCTTGGAAATAAATGAGATAGCCTTGATGAAACCTATCCAATTAATGCTGGCGACTTTACCCATCCGAACATTATTGCCTATTTCGACAATGTCGTAGTCGAACTGTTTTTCGCTGTTTTCAATTTCGAACGTCATTACACAAACATCGTGCCCACACGCTTTCACAGAGTCGACTTCTGTTTGAATGAAGGTCTCACTGAGTACAGGGTAGGTTGGTGCCACAAATGCTACTTTCTTCATTCCTTACTCCTCAAATCCATATGACTAAAGCTATCAAGCCAAGTTAATAACCAATAAAGCAAGATACGAACCAAGATAAAATCGTAGCTTTGGAGGGCTTTTCGATGGTTTTCCGAAGGTTATCCCTTAAGAAGTCGCTCGTTTTCTCAAATTGATAATCAAATTGGAGTAGTAGGTTTTTCGACTGGCAGTGTTTGGTCGTCATTTTGAGAATAGGCGTGTAGGCGACTGATCTAAAAGTGATTTCATAGCAAGGCACTCTCGGCATAGAACATGCAACGTCAGCCATATAACGTATAAATCTGAGGGCGTCATTATGGCTAAAGTAAGTGTTGTTATTCCTACCTACAATTGTTTGGATTACCTGCCGAAGGCAATTGGCAGCGTACTGAAGCAGACTCATCAAGATGTTGAGCTCATTGTCATTGACGATAACAGCAACGATGGAACGTCGACGTATCTCGCTTCGATAGAAGATGAACGCATTATTACCTTATCTACTTTGGGTGTGGGTGCGCCTCAAGCGAGAAACCTAGGGATTGAAAAGGCGACCGGTGAATACATCGCTTTTCTAGACGCAGACGACTTCTGGTTTCCAGAAAAAATCGAGCGCCAACTCGAATTTCATCAACGATACCCAGATCTCGCGATGAGCTTTACTAACTACGAGCACCTTACTGAAGATTACCAAGTGATAGTCGATTGCTTTAGTTATTGGTCGCAGTTTCAAGACCAAGATGAAGCGTTTATCAATATAGAAAACCCATTAGAGTTCATCATTGAAAACAATGTCATTGGAACATCAACGGTGATGGTGAAAGCGGATGTGTTTTCTCAAACAGACAGCTTTAATCCTGATATAAAATATGCAGAAGATTGGGAACTGTGGCTTCGAATGAGTGAAAATCATCAGATTGGTGTGTTGAATTCCGTGCAGGTTGGTTACTTGATGAGAGCGAGCTCTGTTACCCAAACTGAAAGTCTTAAATTGAGAAATTTGCAGTCTATAGAGACCATTCTCCTGCGTTACCAAAATGACAATCAACGATGGAACCTACCGACGTCCAGTTTCAAAATTGCAAAGGCAAGAATACTAGAAGGTTACGCCGACTATTACAGAGGCTTACAACAGAACCGACGAGCCATCTCTTATAGCATTCGCTCGTTAGCGTTGGCTCCTCAAAAAAGAACCTTACGACATCTTCTTGGGGACTGTAAAAGTTTCCTAATGCCTGCATTGTAAGGAATAGGTGACTTCTATGGGTTCATTAAAACAGTCGGCCTATTACGCCATCGGCATCGTGATGATGAAAGGGATCTCGCTCGTGATGATCCCCTATATCACCCATAAGATGACGTTGGTTGAATACGGTTCTTTAGAAGCCATCGTCTTGTTGGCTGACATCGGTACAATTCTGTTTAGCTTCGGCATTGTTGAAGCTATGTATCGATATGTGGGTGTCGCTGAGGCTGAAGAAAAGAGAAAGCTGGTCTCGAACTGTTTCACGCTGAGTGTTTTAGTGTGTGTGCTCGGGGGAAGCGTAATTGCTCTTAGTATGCCACTACTCTTACTGATGCTTCCTGTCGAGTTCCAGCCCTATCAGATCCTACTTCTGTTAATACCGACCATGTTAGATGGTGCGATTTCTATCCCGCTAACACTGATGCGAATGAATGCGATGGCTAAGCGCTTTTGCATGCTCAACGTAATGAAGGCGAGTGTGCAAGCTGTTATGACGTTTGTACTGCTTGAAGCGGGTTATGGTATTGATGGTGTACTCATATCTTCCGCTGTTTCGAGTGTGTTGTTGTTGCTGTGTTTACTGCGTTATCAATGGCAGGAGATGGGCTCATTTGGCAGCCTCAAATACTCCGCTAAGATCCTAAAATTTGGATTGCCCACGTTAGTTGGTGGCGCTTCAATATATATGATTACAGGGCTAGACCGCTGGGTGATGGCAAGCTTTGTTGGTGTTGAAGAACTTGCGATTTATGCGGTCAGTGGCAAATTTGCGTTGCTTCTTGGTTTGCTACTGCAGCCTTATGCTCTGTGGTGGTTTCCAAACCGAGTGGCCATGTTGCAACAACCTGATGGTAAGAAAGAGTGTGCGGACAGAGCGCTAGTCGGTGTTAATCTGGCCATTGTATTGGGTTGTTTGATGATCCTTACTGTACCTGGTTTTATTACTTTGATTTTGCCAAGCAGTTATCAATATGCAGGCACGATTGTTGTAGCACTCTTGGCCATTGGCGTGATTAAGAATGCAGGAGATTACCTTAACCTCGGTTGTTTTAGCGGTGACTCAAGTCAGTCGCAAATGTGGATACAGGGTGGTTGTGCGATCTTAGCAACCATTGGCTATTTTGTTGTGACACCGATTTATGGCGTGTGGGCCGTGGTAGTGGTGCTTTGTGGTACTTATGCCGTGAGGCTGTCACTGCTTTATATTGTGAGCCAAAAAATGGAGTACTTGCCTTACGATCATCGTAAATGGATGGCTGCGGTGAGTATCGCCATACTTGCGATTACCAGTGACCGGCTTCTTGGTTGGGTGCTGGTCGATGTTCATGACTTTGTTTTAGGCAGTTTTGTGGCAATAGTGACGTTAGTCGTCTTTGTTCGATACTCTGTTATTCCTGTTCCACAAGCGTTGCTCGATAAGCTCACGTTAGGCAAACATTCCCACGTAAGTTGAACCGATTTCACCCAGAGCGCGGATATTCTGATAAGCGTCTAGGGAAATATGAATTAATGATAATAAAACACTGTTCATAATTATTTTAATTAGATAGTATTTATAAATCTAGTGAATGCTAACTATGGAAAGATATATGAATAAGTGGATGCTGCTCCTCTCTCTGTTTTCAGCTGCCTCATACAGTGATTCTCATTTTGCAACCGAGAGTGTTGATACTCCCGACTTCAATTCATCGGGTTTCAAGCCGCCTGAGGTTTCTCGACAGGAACAAAACAATATCGTTTGTGAAAGTGTCGTTTGTAATTCAATCTCGCGATCGCAGCCCGTTCCTGAAGTGGGCGAAGTACCGGATCGAGAGCCGAATAAAACATTAGAAACGATAGCGAGTGCGATTTTCATCGCGGGCGAAATTGGTATTGCAGACAATTTGATTGAACCAGACGAGGAGCATTATATTGTCGAGTAATGATTAATTAAAATGGCGGCATGTGAAGCGGAAATACAGAGCTTTCTGCGTTCGTTCATTGATTAAATATTTACGAAGTTTTTAACAAGGACGAAAAATGGAAATCTGGAAGTTAATGCTATTCATCCCCGCTTGTTTCGCGCTCAACATGACACCGGGCCCAAACAATTTGTTATCAATGAACAACGCCCGTTGTTACGGATTTCAGGCCGCCTTTGTCGCAGGCCTAGGACGAATCCTCGCTTTTTCTGGCATGATTGCTTTGGCTGCATCCGGCTTGGCTGTCGTGCTTTATACCTCTGAAACTTTGTTTTTCCTTATTAAGCTATTTGGCGCGATGTATCTGTTGTGGATCGCGTTTAACCTATGGCGATCTCAAGCCAGCCCGGTCGCGGATATCGAGCGAAATAAGAACTGGTTTGGTCTTGTTAAACAAGAGTTCGCGCTCGCGGCGGGCAATCCAAAAGCGATACTCATTTTCACTGCATTCCTTCCTCAATTTGTCGATGTTTCTGCGAACGTAAATACTCAATTCTTTGTTTTGGGAAGTACGTTTCTTGTATTAGAAATGCTCGCAATTTCTATCTATGCCGCCTTTGGCTTATATCTACGACATTGGTTTTCAAAACCTCAGATGGCCAAGCGTTTCAACAAAGCATGTTCTGTGTTTCTTGCCTTGTCTGGTGCGAATTTATTGGTGAGCCGTCAGTAGAAATTGACTGGTTTGTGAGTTGTATTTGTCGATGGTTTTGGTGCCATTAAAGAAGAGAGTGCCTATCTAGATCCCACTTCTTGATGCCGGTTTAAATATGGGCGTACGTACGCCTAGGTCAACATCACGATACCGTGCATTAATACGACACTAGAGGTCAGTCGGGTTCGCATATCAAAATAGCCATCGGGGCCTTCACTTTGGTTTTCTTCTCTCATTGACCTTTCCGCTCGCCAAACCGCAATGTAGCCTAAGATCAGAATCAGAGTGGTGAGGAACTCTTGTTGCTCACCGAGCAGCACGGCTAGCCACGCTGCCAACACAATAACATTGCTTAGAATCAGAGCCTTGTTGCTGGATTGGCTTTCGAAGTTCTCTATCCCATTGCCCCACAAGATGCCCGACAAAAAGCTCAAGATAACCACGCTGTAGGTGATGAAGAGTGTTTCTCCGCTCAAGCTAAAGACTTGGCTGTCGGTGAGTGATAATAGTAGACCGAATAAAAAGGGGATTAAACCCATATAACCGAGCTTGGCCATGGTGTTGCGTGTTTGAGTTGTCTCCATGTAACCCGACCTCATAACTGTTGCTCAATCGCATTTTTGAGGGTACTACTGGTTGGCGATGTAGAACTCGGGAAGGTTGCTATCACTTTGCCTTCTTTGCTGACCAAGAACTTGTAGAAATTCCATTTTGGTTTGATACCGGCTTGTTGTTGGATTTCGGCAAAGACTGGGTTTGCGTCTGGCCCAGAGAGTGAAGCGCGCGCCATCATTGGAAAGGTGACGCCATAATCTAGGTAGCAGATTTTAGCGGATTGCTCCTCGCTTCCTCTGTCTTGACGAAAATCGTTGCTTGGAAAGCCGACAACCGTGAAACCTTGATCTTTATAGGTCTGATGCAATTGCTCTAGTTGTTTAAATTGTGGTGTGAAACCGCATTGGCTTGCCGTATTTACGATCAATAAAGTCTTACCTTGAAACTCTTCACACAGCTCAATTTCTTCGTTTGAATTTAACACTCTTTGTTTGCCTTTGAGTATCTCTGGGCAGCTTGCTGAAAAAGCGAATGAACTTGTTAGGCTCGCGATTAGGGTGGTGGAGCACAGCAGTGAATGTTTCATAAGTCTGACTCATTTTAATTGGCATAACTGTATTACTGTTCAGCGACTTGAAATGATCACTTTAAAGACCAGAATCGCTTAAGTATCAGCTATCGTTTAAGTGTCAATTGTCGCTTAGCAAATAGGGCGCCACCAAGCGCCTGATGTTTACCTTGGCTCCAAGGCGAGATGCCAGCAGGTACATGCCTCCAATCTTTCGGTGGAGGAATAGAGCGTCTGCTGGTGGCGTATGCCAATACTCTTGTTCCATGCTCAAGATGGTACCAGCTTCACGAAGTCGTTGAGCGAGTCCGCTGGCTTTAAAATCGTAGTCTTCGTCGACTAACATAGGTTCACAGGCCATTTTCACTAAGTTGAGAATCGCTTGGCGCTGGTCTGGGAGGATGGTCTCGCTAAAGAATCCAATTTGCTCTAACGCCTTGTTGAGTCCTTGTTCATCGTGATTAACAACAGAGGTAAAGGCCAAACGATAGCCATCACTGAAGCGGCCGCTGTATTCTCGGGTTGCCCCAAAATCTAACAGCCCAATCTGTCGCGTGTTTTCAACGTAAAGATAGTTGGCGAAGTTGGGATCGGTTTGCACCATTTTGAAGTCGAATAACTCTCTGAACAGAAGCTCGAGCAAGCTGTGCATGACAAAATCGCGAGTGCTTTGATCGTAACCTTCTATTTGCTCTATCGAGACGCCTTCAATGAAGTCCATTGCGAGCACTGATTCTGAAGACATTTGAGGGTGAATTTTAGGTACAACGAAGTGAGAATGTTCTTTTAATGCATTGTGATAACGAGTCGCATAGTCAGCCTCGCGAGCATAGTCGGCTTCATCATGTAGTTGTTTTTTTGCCTCTTCTAACAAGCCTTTGTAATCGACTGACTTTGGTATCAACCCAACAATATTGAGCAATGTACCAACGTTGTCCACATCACTGTCGATGCTTTTTCGAATGCCTGGGTATTGGACTTTTATGGCAAGTTTGTCTCCAGAGTCGCTATACGCTTGGTGAACCTGACCGATGGAAGCACTGGCGATGGGCTTAAAGTTGAAGGAGATAAACTCCGCCTTCCAGTTGATTCCGAGTGAATTTTCCAACACTTGGCTGAGCTGTTTGGCTGGCAGTGGGTCAGCGTCTGAACGCAGGCGAGAAAGAATGTCGGCTAATTCAGGTTCTAAGACATCGCCTGCATCCATTGATAGCATTTGACCGAGCTTCATCGCCGCCCCGCGTAAATGGGCCAGTTGATCGGTGAGCCGAGCAATGTTTTGAGGTGTTAATACCAAGTCTTTTGCTTTGGGTCTGTTTCCCTGCGCGAGCTGTTTCGTGCCTTCAGTGATGACACTTCCGGCTACTCGAGTGGCGAGAGACGCGAACTTACTGAATCTTGAAATACGATGGGTAGGTAGATTTCTTTCTTTTGCCGACATAAAGGTTCTCACTTAGTTATCAAGACTCACTACAAAGTTCTATAAATCATTACCCAACCGAATGTTTTGTTGTGGTAACTTGTCTCGCGAAACAGTAAACAGAATTTAAAGGACAAAACATGAAGTTTATTTGGTTAAAAGTCGCGGTTACCGTTTTAGTTTTTGCTGCGCTGTTTGGTGTGGTGTATTACAAAGTCGCAAGTGGTATGTCTTAGCCAAGTACTATTTTGAGCAGCTGTTACCATCGCAGCGCGACTTTCCGGTTAACCAGAAAGAGACTTTGTATCGGTTCTTGGCAAACCGCAGATAACACCAGTCTGCCATTGGCTTAAATATCGCCCAACGCAATGGGGCGTATAGCCAGCCTTTTCCTACTAAGCGCCACGCTTGGTAGGTCACGTCTAAACCTAGCAGCAGTTTTCCATTCTCATCCAGTGCATGCAAAACGGTGTTGGCTGCGTCGGCATCAATTTGAGGGTAGTCTGAAAAGGCTTCACTGTAGATATCGATGGTTTGAATCTTATTCTCGACATCATGCTTTGCAAGTGCCGCCATCTCCTTTGCGCACAATGGGCATGTCCCATCGTAGAATATCGTAAGTTGTGTCATCGTCTGTTCACCTATAATTTCACGACCTGAACCTTCAGTTACCCGTTAAGTCGGCACCCGTCAATTCAATCGCTTGTTATTCAATAATCTAGCAATGGCTACGTGATTGTACCTTTTAAAGATCACTCTCCTCGTATCAAAGCTCTAAAGGTGTCTGACTTAGACACTTTGTTCATCCTTCCAAGTCCTTGATTGTTTGGTCAAATCTCTGGTTTATGGACAAATGATAACAAAGCGTCCAATAAAGGCGCGCCTTCAATATATAAACATCAATCAATTCAGCTAGTTGAACTTGGCTTGGAATATGCTCTATCGAACTTACGAATTGCTAAAGGTTTTCTCCAGTTCGGGCATGGCAGAAAACCTTAAAAGCATAAGTATGGACAAATGGAGAGAGAACATGAAGGTTATAAATTATTTACTTAGTGTGCTTTTGTTGTTTAGTAGCCCCCAGTTGGTGTGGGCTACCGTTGATGTGATGGAACTCGATGGCAACGCGACCAGTGATAATAGTGGTATTGATTGGGACGACGTTAATGACCCTAACAGCATGGTCGGGATTGCGGAATTTTTCCAAAAAGACCGTAACGGTATCGACCAAATCTTTTGGAAGGGGGGATCAAAAGATGATTCCGACATTACAGATTGGGCATTTCGTACCGCGTCACCACAACCAAAAGATGACTTTACCAATGCGTATGCCGCTGCTTTTGAAAGCGAAGGTGACTTGCTGATTTACTTTGGTGCAGACCGATATGCCAACAATGGTGATATGTACATTGGTTTCTGGTTCTTACAAGACCAAGTGGGCATTCCTTTAGGTTCAACTAAGGGCCCGTTTGATGGGGAACATGTTAATGGCGATATCCTTGTGCTGATTTCATTTCCTCAGGCGAGTGGCGGAAATCCCTATATAGAAGTGTTGCAGTGGGATTTAAATAATGGTGATGTCACCAACAATATGACGAGAATTTTCCAAACAGACGGTGACCCCAAATCGAATGATTTCGTTGGTGCAAGATGTGGCAGTGGTGCTGTCGGTGTCGAGAAGATATGTGCGATTTCAAATGATGACTCTATCGGGGCAATTGATCTACCCAATGTACAAGGTTGGGACTATTTAGCTAAAACAGGTGAAACAACCACTATTCCAACAGAGAGCTTTGTGGAAGGTCGATTGAATTTGTCAGCGCTGTTGAATGATGAGTTTGGTATTGAGGATATTCCTTGTTTTAGTAGCTTCCTAGTGGAGTCACGTGCTTCTCGTTCGATTGATGCATCGTTGGCTGACTTCGTTGTCGGCTCATTCAGTTTATGTAGCATCAGTATAGCGGCGACCTGTGATACAACCAGCTTTACGGTTGATGGCATGTTCAACATCGATTATACCGTGACGGTGACCAACACTGGTCCTGGTTCGTTAGGCACCAATGGTGACTACGAAGTGGCCTTTTTATCGGATTCTCCAATCTTAGGTGCGCTTCCAGTGGTTGGTAACGGCGATGAAGTGTGGAGTGTTGGTGAGTCATTCTCATTCATGGGTAATTATCTGTCTGTAAATAATGGTGCCGTTGGTGTGATCGATGGTTCAGTGGATCTTGACGGGCTTATCGTGAATGCTCAAGCTCCTGTGGCTTACAATTGCCCACCAATAGATTTGAGCCCGATGGTTGATATTTCTAAGGTATGTAATAGCTTCTTAGAGGTTGATAGCGGTCAAGTTGTGCTTAAGAAAACCTATGATGTTGAAATATGTAATACCGGTGATATTCCACTGGCCATTGAATCGCTGGTGGATTCTAAGGATGACTCTTTGAGCCGTTCTGACTTACCTACCGAAGTCGTCAACAGCAGTTATTACCTCGACTTCGCTTTACCGTGTGATGATCTTGAGGATGTGACTACATGCGGTGTTGGTAATATGTGTAGTGCATTAAGTGCTGATCCAGAACTGTTTGCTTGTAAAACGGGTGAAGGTGAGTGGATACCGAATTTTGGTGATGCGATTGGTCAAGTGTGTACACAAGTAACCAAAACTTATGCGCCAAATGTGTTGCCTTCTGGAGTAGACGGAATGCTATCGAACCAAGTGACAGCAACATTTGACTCGCTGTTCTTGCAAGAAGCATTTATGGAAACATCGAATATTGCAACCTGCGATGTTTGCCCATTTACTGTACCTGAGCCATAAGTACTTTCATTTATTGTACTCACTTAACTTCTAAAGCAGCCTAGTTCGTTAGGCTGCTTTTTTCATTAGGTAATAAATTAACTAGGCGACTTAAATGGCTATCTGATGTTTTTTAATGAGCTTATATAAGGTTGTCCGAGAAATAGACAATGCTTTAGCGGATTGGGAAATATTGTAGTGGTGTTGTTGAATTACTCGCCGGACATTTGTTGAGGAAAGTCGAGTGTCACACTCAGTGTCGGGAGACGCGTCTTTCAATTGAATCCCCATATGACGAGTAGAGAGAGCGTTTGAATTAGAAAGAACAATCGCTCTTTTTATGCAGTTGAATAACTCTCTGACATTGCCCGGCCAGTGGTACTGTTTCATTTGCTCAAGGGTGTCACTAGGCAGTTTGATTTTGGATGCGTAATTGTGCTTCAGTTCAAATCGAACCAAATCTTCAATGTCTTCTTTGTGATCATTGAGTGGTACTAGGTCTAATGGAAGTACATTGATCCGATGAAAGAGATCCTTTCGAAATTTACCCGCAGCAACGGCTTGTTCGATATTGACGTTGGTGGCAAAAATTACACGGCAATCTACGGGTAATTGGCTGTTACTACCGAGCCGCTCTATCGAGCTATTTTCAAGAAAGTGGAGCAGATAAGTTTGCAGCGACAGTTCAAGGTCGCCGATCTCATCTAAAAATAGTGTGCCACCATTCGCTCTTTCTACATGTCCGACGTAGCGTTTGTTTGCTCCCGTGAATGAGCCTTTTTCAAAACCAAATAACTCGGAGTGAATTAGGGATTGTGGAATTGCGCCACAATTTACGGCGATAAAAGGTTTCTGGCTACGCGCTGAGGCTTCATGTATTAAACGCGCACATAGGCTTTTCCCGGTTCCTGTTTCCCCTTGAATCAGTACTGGAAAATCGTTGTTAGCGATCTTAGTTATCTTCTTTTTAAGTTGTTGGATGGTGCTGGATTGCCCCACCAATTGATATTCATGGCACGAGGAAGGCTTAGGTTTGTTTTGCTTGGTGTCTACCATGCCATATGCATGCCCTAAATTTCGACAAAGCCATTCTGTATCAATAGGGAGGTGGTAATAATCCCAAAAGGTTTGTTTAATGAGCGATAAGCTGCGGCTTGGTGGTTGGTTGCAGATAGCGATCGCTTTTAAATTTGGAGAGTGCTCCCTCAGTGTTGCAATTTGCTCACACTGTTTGTCGATTGAGGAGGATGTTAGGTAGGAAACCACAATGGGTGCGTAGCTGTCACTGCAGGTGTTGAGTAGATGAATGGCCTGTTTGGTCGTTTCTGCAACTTGAGCTTCCCAGTTATGGAGGCGCAGTTCCTCTACCCACTGACTATGGTGCAGGCACGCGGTGTTGCATAACAAAATCACGGAACGAGTTATAGGCTCAGGTGATACTATTTTTGATGGCATTGTGCTCACTCTTCATGTTTCGACTCCATGTCAAACCTTCAGTAAGCCCCCTAAATATCCCATAAGCTTAGAAGGTAAATTCAATTAATTCGAGTACACAAATTTGACGGTGTTTAGCTGACAAGTGGGCATTTTTTCAAGCGAGAAAGTTAATCTGGTGCTTTACTTACTGATATTCATGCTATTAGTAAATATATTCACGGATATCGTGTTTTTACTTTTTGTTTGCTGATGAACACACAGTAAACCCCGCGCTAATCACTAACGATAAAGAGCTGATATTGATGATAATTAACGTAGCAAAAAAGTTCATTTTAGCAGCTTCTGCGCTGATGCTCGGCGGTTGTGTTAGCTACAGTGTGACTGAACAAGAAATGACGAACTACCTGCAAGATTCGGTGATGTTAGAACAAGAAGTCGGTGTGCAAAACGTTATGTATGCGCAAGTCGCTGTTGATGATTTAGCGGTGCAGATTGGTAGAGCTGATATCGAGCGTGTGTCTGTTTTAGCGAACACCAATGCAAAAGTTCAGGTGTTCAACATGCCCAATATGGGGTTGGACTTGGATATCGAGTTCAGTGCGATTCCTGAATACGACAAAGAGAGCGGCGAGATTTATTTGAAATCACTGCGTTTAGAGCGCTTTGAAGAAAAAGATAAACAGCTTTCGCCAGAGATTGCCAAACTACTTAAGCCTGCCGTTTCTATGATTGGTTTTGCTTTGTCCCAGTCGCCAGTTTACAAACTCGACAGCAATAAAGTGCAAGAGTCGTTGATTAAATCATCGGAACCCAATCTAGTGATTAAAGACAATAAGCTGGTCATCGAGTTATTCGATTAACCTTTCACGTTTAGCTTAGACTCATATTTAAAACACAATGGCTACCGATTAGGTGGCCATTTTTGTTTGTGTTGATTCGGTTCACTAACTTATCAATCTATCTCATTTATTGAATTCGCCAGGCATCTCACCTTTACTTTACTCTTGTGAGCAAGTCATCGCTTCAGTCATCAAATCATAAGAAAGAAAAGGTGAACGAACTATGAATAATCCAGTAATAGCGGATAACAAGCCAATCAAAGTGGAACTAACAGAAGGGGAAGAATATTACTTCTGTACCTGTGGTAAATCGAAAAACCAACCGTTTTGTGATGGTTCTCATGCCGGAACTGGCTTTAAACCTAAGAGTTTTGTGGCCGAAGAAAACGGCGACGCGTACCTATGCCGCTGTAAATATTCAAACAACCTCCCTTTTTGTGATGGCACTCATAAACAGTTTACGGCGGAACAAGTGGGGCAAGAAGGCCAAGAGGTTCACATCCAAGCGGCTGCGCCAGACTTGTCTCCTGCTGCGAGCGCAACCAAAGAAGAACCTACCGTCGAGTTTATCCATCAACTGGCGCGCGATGGCTTGTCTAAGGTTGGGCATCATGGGCCCATGACCTCTATGGGTGTACCAAGATATCTATTGCCTCATTGGGATGACATTCAGGTGATGGTTGCTCAAATGGCGACCAAACCTCTGCTTGAAAATGTGCCTGTGGGTACTGAGTTGATTATTGGGCCCAAAGCGAAAAAGCCGCTCAAATTGAATATCTCGTTGTTTGTGTCCGATATGAGTTTTGGCTCTTTGTCTGAAGAAGCAAAAGTCTCGTTGGCGACAGGCGCGGAACTCGCAGGGACAGGTATCTGTTCTGGAGAGGGCGGTATGTTACCCGAAGAGCAAGCCGCGAACTCACGTTACTTTTATGAATTAGCCAGCGCACAATTTGGTTACGATGAATCTAAGCTCAAAAATGTCCAAGCTTTTCACTTTAAAGGTGGGCAGGGGGCTAAAACCGGAACCGGTGGTCACCTACCTGGGGCGAAGAACATTGGCAAGATAGCTGAGGTGCGCGGTATTGAAGCAGGTACAGCCGCGATTTCTCCACCCACCTTTGTTGATCTAAAAACCGTCGAGGATTTCAAAAAGTTCGCCGACCGAGTTCGAGAAGTGACTGGCGGGATCCCAATTGGCTTCAAATTGAGTGCTAATCATATTGAAGAGGATATTCAGTTCGCACTTGATGCTAGTGCCGATTACATCATCTTGGATGGTCGAGGCGGTGGTACTGGGGCGGCGCCAGAAATGTTCCGTGACCATATTAGTGTGCCAACCATTCCAGCGCTTGCTCGTGCCAGAGCCTATCTAGATAAACAAGGCGTAAGTGACAGAGTCACCTTAATCATTACTGGTGGGCTTCGTGTTCCGATGGACTTCGTAAAAGCGATGGCGCTTGGTGCAGATGGTGTCGCTATCTCGAACAGTGCCATGCAGTCGATAGGTTGTGTTGCTGCCCGAATGTGTAATACCAATAATTGCCCGGCGGGCATCGCGACTCAAAAAGCCGATTTACGCCAACGGTTAAATGTCGAGAAGGCATCGAATCAATTGAAGAACTTCTTCGAAGCCTCGACTGAATTGATGCAAGTGATGGCGAGAGCGTGCGGTCATGACCATTTGAATCAGTTTAACCCTCACGATCTAGCAACATGGAATCGCGAAATGGCCGAGCTATCTGGAGTCGCTTACTCTGGTGTCAGTCCATTAAACCAACTTAAGTAAATAGTATTTCGATAAAGCACACTCACTGTATTTTGGGTGTGCTTATTTTTGTCTGTGTAATGCTAATCTACGTTAGCCTTTAGTAATTAACTGATTTATAAGTATTTTTTAAATTATTTCCTATTTTTTGAAAATATCGCTTTACCTCAAGTTAACTTGAGGTTTTATCATCCTCTCCAATCCAAAAACACAATCTATCACCTTGTCGCCTAGTGCAGGTTTTGATGTTATCAAACAGACGTTACGAATCTTCAGTTATGAACTTTGAGCTCCGTAATTGAAGTCATGAGTGCAAAAAGGTGAGAAAAATGAACAAGGATCAACAATGAAAGTATTAGCGATTGGCGCGACCAACAGTAAAGCATCGATTAACCAACAATTGGCAGCGTACACCGCAAGCTTAGTTGAGGGCGCACAAGTAGAGGTGCTCGATCTTAATGATTTCGAGATGCCTATTTATAGTGAAGACAGAGAAAAAGAGTCTGGCGTTCATCAACACGCGCAGCGCTTTTTTAGCAAGATTGGCGAAGCAGATGCTATCGTCATCTCTTTTGCAGAGTATAACGGTTCATACACCGCAGCCTTTAAGAATGTGTTTGATTGGACATCACGAATCGACATGAAAGTGTACCAAGGCAAACCTGTTGTGATGCTCTCCACATCACCAGGCCCCGGTGGCGCAAGCTCTGTGTTGTCGTCTGCGGTAAATTCGGCACCTTACTTTGATGCTGATGTGAAGGGGTCGATGTCGGTACCAAGTTTCTACGACAACTTTAATGTAGAAACGGGTGAGATCATCAATGCCGAGATGGCCGAGAACTTGAAATCGATCATGAGTCAGATTTAGAGAGCGAGAACACGACAATAAAACAAAGCAGCAATTTGCGTGGTTTCTTTTCATTGCGCCCGTTGTCAAAGTTTAAGGACATTAACTGGTTAAGGTAACAATAGGTCGTTATTCTAAAGTTAAAGTAAGCTTTAAATATTTATGATCTCAAGGATAGTGTAACAATGAGAAACATCGTATACCTCACCATAGGCCAGTTGGCAGAGCGCAGTGGCGTGGCTCCTTCGGCCTTACGTTTTTACGAAACCAAGGGGTTGATTGCTTCGATTCGCACTAACGGAAATCAACGCCGGTATCAGTCGGCGATGTTGAGACGAATTGCGTTGATACAAGTCGCACAGTCGATAGGCTTCACGCTAGAAGAGATCACCGAAGAGTTATCGACACTGCCGATGAACCATACCGCGACTAAGCGAGATTGGGAGCGCGTTGCTAAGAAGTGGCAGGGGCAACTCGACAGTAAAATGGCGCAGATTAAATCGCTACAAGAAAACCTAACTGGTTGTATTGGTTGCGGGTGTTTGAGTATGCAGAAATGCCAATTGTTGAACCCTGAAGATATTCTGCATGACCAAGGACAGGGCGCACAACGCATTGTTGATTAGACTAACTGAGTTCCTGAAAGACATGGAGCAACGGGCTAAGTTTTAGCTTTTACTCAATGGGTTAAGCAACAGTTGTGGCCGAATAGCGTGCCTAGACAATCACGAATTATAGGTCTAGTTTATGTGGTTCTTTCAATAAAAGAAGAGGTTAGTTATGTTCAGCCATGTTTTTCTCGGTACCAAAGATATTGAACGCGCGAAGGCTTTTTATGACCCAATCATGAAAGTGCTTGGTTATAGCGAAGGTTCTGTTGATCCCAAAGGGCGCTGTGTTTACGTTAGCCAAACGGGTGTGTTGGGTTTAACGAAGCCGATTGATGGTCAGCCTGCGACTCACGGCAACGGTATGACGGTGGGTTTTCTTGCATCCTCCCCAGAAGTTGTAGATGAGTGGCATCGTGTTGGCGTCGAAAATGGCGGTACCAGTATTGAAAATGGCCCCGGAGCGAGAGGTTCTGACGAGCGTCGCTTGTACATGGCTTATTTGCGAGATCCTGATGGAAACAAGATCTGTGCAACTCACTTTATGCCATAGTGGCGTATACTTATACCATAATGGCTTATACTTAGATGACATGGACTGTTAAGGATCGCTGGCGAATGCGAAGAACCAACAAAATGACACCTAATGAACTGTTTTATGAAAGCTTTGAGCGTTGCAGGATCGATGAAGAATTTCTAGAAACATTTTTGGCGGACTTCTGCGAACACAACCCTAGGTTTTCAGAGCGATTTGAAAACATAGGGTTAGAGCAACAAACCAAGATGCTTAAAGCTTCAATCATCCTTATCTATAACTCTGCAGGTCTGCCGAGCGTACGAAACTCGGTGAGAAAGCTTGGGAAGCGACATAAAGATTTAGGCATGGATATTTCTGAGCAAGAGCTCAACGAGTGGTTTAATTCCTTGCTCAATACGGTTAAAAAATACGATCCACTTTATGATGAAAATATCGAACAAGCTTGGGCACATACCTTGGAAACAGGACTTGCTATCATGAAGAAAGAGTGTGTAGTCTGAATCAAAAAATGTACAAAGTAAGCCCCACACAACAAGAGGCTTACTTTTTTATCGACTCAATTAAAAGGTAAAGCCTGCTTGGATACTCAGTACCGACTCAGCGGTATACCAACCAGTACTTCCGCCGAACTCATACCAATCAAATCCAGCTCGAGTCACAAACTTGGAGTGGCCGAAAACTGGTTTTAGTGACTTGTATTCTGCGCCGATGCCGTAAGTTAAGCCAAAATCACCATGGGACCCTTTGTGGACTTCATTATTATCGCTAGATCGGAACACCAATTTGGTATCTGAGTGTGCGTAAAACGCGCCCGCCTTACCATAAACAGCGAAGTTTTCGCTGAAGCTGTGCTTATACATAGGTGTTAATGAAAGCATTAAAGAATCGAACTCTTGCTCTGTTTGAAGCACCTTGTCACCATTATAGCTAGTAGACTTATCGTCAGTGCTGATAACAAGTAACGTCGATTCAATATACCAATTGCTTTGAACGATCTGGCTACCTAACGTGAATTGAGCGCCAACGTCACCGCTATCCATACCTACACCACCTAATGTGTACATTTCGTTTGATGCGAAAGCTGAAGTTGATGCGATCCCCGTAACTGAGGCAATCGTAAGAGCCGCTAAGACTAATTTTTTCATTGTTTTTACTCTGGTTTGTAAATTTCGGGAGAGGATTTTAGCGGCATTTTCAAAATAAAAAACACTGTTCGAATGGGCGGTGGTAAGATTAAATGAAGATTAAATATCTCAAAACATAAGCCTGTATTTCCATGACCTAAAATTACAATTTTTTAGATGGATCAAATGCGCGGTGTGCGAGAGTTAGTCTATGATTTAATGGGTTTTCTATGAGGGAGGGCGGTGCATGTTTCACGCAGAAAAACCTCTGGCGACGGAGGTCATCACCAGAGATAAGAATCATTCGAGGCTTACGTTTTAATTGAAATTAAATCCAAATGACCAATGTTGGGTTGGCATTGGATTGGCCGAGGGTTCTAACACGTTACGATAATCGGATTAAAAGTGAGCAGTCCAATTTTTGTTGAGCTCCTTGGTCCAACGAACGCCTATCAGATAATCAATAGTGTTAATATCATACTAGTAGCGTTTGAAGCCTCAAGCTAATCCCCAAGAGGCAACTTATAGCTGTTTTTCAACTCTTTAACCGAGATATTCGACTGAATCGCACTCACGCCTTTTACTCGCCTGATCGAGCTAATACGCTCAAAGTACTCTTCCAAATCTTTCGCTAGCACTTGAATCATATAGTCGGCGCCGCCTGCAATGCAGTGACACATAGGAATCCAATCGGTTACTTCGACAAACTCTTCAAACGGTTCTGTGTTTTCTACTTCATGGTTACCTAAGGTCACAAGAGTAAAACCAGCCACATGAAAACCAAGCTTTTTGCGGTTTAGCTTCGCGGCGTAACCATCGATATAACCCGTCTCTTCCATGCGTTTCCAACGGCGCCAACATGGGGTTTCGCTGAGGTTCACTTTCTCTGCGAGCTTGCTGTTGCTCATGCGTCCGTCTTGTTGGATATGTTCTAAGATGGCGATATCTGTGTCATCTAACACTTCTTTGGTGGATTCTTTCTGTTTCATGGTGTTTTTAGGAAAGTCTTGCTCAAATTTGCATTAATATTAGCCTATATAGCAATTTAATTCCTAGTCGAATCTGTAAACTCTCTCCGTATAAATACTTTACTTATTAGGAGTGAGAGGAAATGAGCTCTCAATTAATGCTGGCGTTCTTGCTATTTTCAACATCAATTGCAATTACACCTGGGGCAGGCAATATCGCATTACTTGGGATTTCAAGTCGTTATGGATTTGCTGCGACTTTACCTTTTATCTCTGGGAACGCTGTTGGCATCATCATCGTACTGGCAGGATCCAGTGTCGGATTGGTGAGTCTATTTACCCTTTACCCAGATCTTTATAACATTTTGAAATACGCGGGTGCGGCTTACTTGCTGTTTATGGCGTGGTCGATTGCGAACATGCAAATCGAAGAAAGCACGACTGATAATCGTTCAGGTTTTATGTCTGGTGTGTTGGTGCAGGTGTTGAACCCTAAAGGTTGGATTGCTTCATTAACCGTGTTTTCGCAGTTCATCACCCCGAATGCAGATTACTTGATCCAAGTAGTGACTATTATCGCGGGTATGGTTATTACCGGTGTGCCGTGCATGTTGGTGTGGGCGTATTGCGGCACCATGCTGAAAAAATTACTGCAATCACCAAAACAGATGATGTTTGTGAACCGTTGCTTGGGTGGAAGCTTAGCGATGGTGGTTGCCTTTATGCTTTATCAACCGGCATAAATCACAAAGAAAAAAACCACTCCTAAATCCATAGGAGTGGTGTCTAAATGTCGACTAAGTCGTTAACAGTAAAGAAATAAGTTAACAAATATTTAAGGAACTTGAGCTAAAAGCTTTTAAGCCTAGAAGCTTTTAAGTTTGAAGCTTAAGCCGTTTCAGCCTCTTTAACTGGAGCTGAGTTACGGATTAGGTGGTCAAATGCACCTAAGCTTGCTTTTGCACCTTCACCCATTGCAATGATGATCTGTTTGTAAGGTACGGTTGTTACGTCACCCGCTGCGAATACACCTTTCATTGATGTTGCGCCATGAGCGTTAATTTCAATTTCACCGCGTGGTGAAAGCTCTACCTTCGAACCCTTCAACCATTCGCTGTTTGGCATCAGGCCGATTTGAACAAAGATACCTGCTAGTTCAATCTGTTTAAGTTCATCCGTGTTGCGGTCTTTGTATTCCAGACCGGTTACGCGGTTGCCATCACCAATCACTTGCGTTGTTTGCGCCATCTTGATGATTTCGATGTTTGGTGTTGCGTTCGCTTTGTCGATAAGCACTTGGTCGGCACGCAGTGTGTCTGCAAATTCAAGTACGGTTACGTGTTCAACGATACCCGCTAAATCAATTGCCGCTTCGATGCCTGAGTTACCACCACCGATAACCGCTGTTTTCTTACCTTTGAATAAAGGACCGTCACAGTGTGGGCAGTAAGCTACACCTTTATTGCGGTACTCTTGCTCACCCGGAACGTTCATTTCACGCCAGCGAGCACCGGTACTTGTGATAACCGTGCGAGCTCGTAGTGTTGCGCCGCTCTCTAGCTCTACGTGGATGTAACCGTCTTCAGCGTTTTCTGCCGCAATGATGTTTGCAGCGCGCTGCTCAGTCATCACTTCAACACCGTACTCTTTTACGTGCTCTTCAAGGCTTGCCACTAACTTAGGGCCAGTTGTCGCTTTCACTGAGATAAAGTTCTCAATCGCCATCGTATCCATCACTTGACCACCGAATCGGTCGGCAACCACACCGGTACGAATGCCTTTACGTGCCGCATAGATAGCGGCTGAAGAACCCGCAGGGCCACCACCGACAACCAATACATCAAACGGTGCTTGTTGGTTTAGGTTTGCTGCTTTCTTTTCTGCTGCGCCTGAATCGACTTTGTTAAGGATTTCAGCCAGTGACATACGGCCTTGACCAAATAGCTCACCGTTAATAAACACGCTTGGTACTGCCATGATGTCGCGAGACTTCACTTCGTCTTGGAATGCTGCGCCATCAATCATCGTTGTCTTAACTAGAGGGTTAATCGCCGACATCATGTTGAAGGCTTGAACCACTTCTGGACAGTTTTGGCATGAGAGCGAGATAAAAATCTCTACATTAAGCTCTTGATCGAGTTCTTTAATTTGCTCGATTACGTCCGCTTCAAGCTTGATAGGGTGACCACCGCTATGAAGCAGTGCTAGAACCAGTGACGTAAATTCGTGACCCATTGGCAAACCAGCAAAACCGATCGCGGTGCCTTTCTCTTGGTTCACTACCTGCATGATTGGGCTGCGCGTGCTTACGCTATCATCACGAGTTACTTCAATTTTGTCGGTTAAAGACGCGATGTCATTCGCCAGATCTTGAAGTTTGTTTGCGGTGTCGCTGCTATCAAGGCTCAGCACTAACTGAACATTGGTTTTTAGGTTTTCTAGGTATGCTTTTAGCTGCTGCTTCATTGCTTGATCTAACATAATCGTGCCTGCTCTTAAATTCGGTGTCTTGGTATTGACCAATACCTTCTTGCTGAAAAAGGAAAATAAAAAGGGGGCGCAAGTCGGCAAATATTGTGGTGTTGATGTTTTGAAAGGGTGGCGCGCAACTGCCCTTTAGGAGGGGGCCGAAGCGCGCCTGTAGAACTGTTTAACTGTTCTGTTTTACTTGTTATTTCTTAGCTGTTCTTGTTTGAACTAGGCTTAGATTAAATCTTGCCTACTAGGTCTAGAGATGGCGCTAGAGTCTCTTCGCCTTCTTTCCATTTAGCTGGGCAAACTTCACCTGGGTGAGCGGCTACGTATTGCGCTGCTTTAACCTTGCGTAGTAGGTCTTCAGCGTCACGGCCGATACCTTCAGCAGTGATTTCCATTGCTTGGATAACGCCTTCAGGGTCGATTAGGAAAGTTGCACGGTCTGCAAGGCCCTGACCTTCACGCATAACGTTGAAGTTATTTGTGATGTTGCCTGTTTGGTCGCCTACCATGAAGTATTCGATAGTGCCGATTTTGTCAGAAGTATCGTGCCATGCTTTGTGAGAGAAGTGCGTGTCAGTTGATACTGAGTAAACTTCTACGCCGCGAGATTGAAGCTCTGCGTATTTGTCTTGTAGGTCAACTAGCTCAGTTGGACATACAAACGTGAAGTCTGCTGGGTAGAAGAAGAATACAGCCCACTTGCCTTTAACGTCTTGCTCAGTGATTTCTACGAATTCGCCGTTTTTGAATGCTGTTGCGTTGAATGGTTTGATTTCTGTGTTGATCATGATTCGACTCTCTTTCTAATTTGTAGTGTTTAACGCTATCCCGCGTCGATGGAGATATATTGCATTCGCACCGAAAATTAGTGAAATCGGACATTTCTATAGATTCAATAGGCAAATCCTATCTTCGTAAGAAGATCGCTATCGACAAAAACTATCGATAAAAGTTATCAAACTAGGGCCACGTTCTATTTGGGTAGCTATGCTCTTTAGGCTGTTCTCTATTTCGGCTTATCTCTATTCACGTAAGCCTCTATGTATCTATGTATCTATGTATCTATGTATCTAAGTAGGCAAGTAGGCAAGTAGGCAAGTAGGCAAGTAGGCAAGGTCAGGCGTGGCTTCTTTAAGCGAGCTGGGATTTGATGCTAAATCTGTAAATAACAAAAAATTATCATTAATGTAATTAATGATAATTTCAGTTAATCGTTACATCTCCATATACTCTCTCCATCGAAACGAAACATCGAAGCCAGTCTTCGAAACGCACAGAATTAAAAACGAATTTGGAGTAAGTTATGAAAATGAATCACGTAGGCATCATGGTGGGTGACATGGATCAAGCAGTCGAGTTTTACACGAAAGCGCTGGGTCTAAGAATCGTAATGAACAACACTAAAGTGATGGAAGAGCGCGAATCAGCAATCGGCCGTATGTGTATCGCTGTGTTCGGTGAAGGCTTTAAAGGCTTCAACATTGCACACCTAGTAACTTCTGATGGTATTGGTGTTGAGCTGTTCGAAATGAAAGATCGCCAAGAGCGTCACGAAGTTGATTTCTCTCGCCTAGGTATCTTCCACTTCTGTCTGCAACTTCCAAAAGAGCAGTTTCATTCAGCTATTAAGCGTGTTGAAGAGTATGGCGGTAAGGTTCGTATGGACATCATGCGTTACCACCCAGAAGACGAACTAAAACAAGCGCAAATGGTTTATCTAGAAGACCCGTTTGGCAACCTATTCGAATTCTACTCGCACACATACGAAGACACGTACGCGACTGATTACGAGTAATCGCGTTACCTGCCTGTCATAAGGTAGAAAACCGAAACACCCCCTAAAGAGGATTGGTAGAGATACCAATCCTTTTTTGTTTTTGGATGTTTGGTTGAGTGACTTATCTATATGAAGTGATTAAGAAAGGTACAGATTTAAGGCGTTGCTAAAGTTGACGTTTTGAAGATAAAACCTTTCATGAATATGACGGAATAAAGCGTTGTTCATGAAAACATTGCGCCATCATACCGAATGGTAGCCTTGATTGAGTTGTGACTATACTCAGCTCAATATTGCTAACCAACAACAACGAAAATAGAGAAACATGCAGAGATTAGTGTTCCCAAATCACATGAAAAAACGACATATCATCTTTACCGCTCTTATTCTTATGATATTAGCCGGATGTACCTCGACGTCGGCTGTCGGCAGTTCTAAAACAAAGGACTATGCCAAGTCACATGCTCTTGTGGGTAAAGCTTCTTGGTATGGCGATAAATTCCATGGAAAACTCACAGCAAGTGGTGAGACGTATAATATGAATGCTTATACGGCGGCTCATAAAACCTTGCCCTTTGGGACGATCGTGAGAGTGACCAATACAGACAATGGCAAGTCGGTCGATGTGAAAATTAACGATCGAGGCCCTTACGTAAAAGGCCGAGTGATCGACCTTTCTCACAAGGCATTTGCACAAATAGGTAACGTTAAGCAAGGCACTGTGCCTGTCAAAATTGAGATTGTTGATGACAGTAATACCTTTAGGTATAAGCACTAAGACTCCGCTTGTATGTGGAACTAAAAGGATTGGTAGAGATACCAATTCTTTTTTTGTGTGGGCATTACTGGGGGGCATTACTGGGGGATACTAAAGTGGATTTGGACAAATCCGTGTAAGCTCAAATAACAAGTCCCGTCCTAACCTCTCCTTAATCAGCATCTGCTATCAGTAATACTTGAGGTTGATTCACCCATATCCAATACGCCCAGTATTTACTCCTGTTCGGCTCTCAACCAAAACTCAGAAAGATCTTCAAACAAGTCGTCGTTGTCTAAGATGCTTAAATGGTTTTCATCGTAACCAAGAATTTGGTCGGCGTTTAATTGAGCTGGGCGCGAAAGCTGGCTTGATAGGTCAATTACGCCATCATTATTGTTGGTATTAAATAACTCCCCTGAATTGTATCCAAACGCTAAAAAGTGCGGGGTATGGTTTTTAGTTTTACTACCAAATAACTCGGCGATAAATTTTCCGTCTGGATTTAAATCTACCCAGGCTGGCATCACGATAGGGGAGTATTCAACCCCTTGCTTGGCGGATGCCACACCACCAAACGGGGAAGATATGGTGGTGATGCTGCTGACAAAATTGCACAACTGCCCGATTTGGCACTGACGAACACTGTTTGCCACGATCAGCCCGCCCATGCTGTGTGCCACCACGTGTAATTGTTGGATCTTGTATTCAGTCACTATGGTATGCAGCAGGTTATTTAAGCCTTTCGAACTTAAAATCAGAGATAAGCCAGAAGGGTAGTTGAATACCCATATTTGGTATTTAGATTGATCGATTTTTTCGATTAATGGAGCAAAATCTAAAGCGGTTGCGTTGATACCATGTACAAATAGGATAGGGATTTTAGTTGGGTCGTATTCCGACAAAAGTAGAGTCCAGCATTCCCTTCAAAAAAGAATGTTACTGGCTGCCACATGCCGAGCTTAGCGTTTTCTCGCTTAAAGGGCGGATCCGTTAAACTCACAACGGTGCCTATATCGACAAGATCCAATTCCACTTTCAGTAAAGAGGACAATGAGTGATTAACAAAGGCTCTGGGCGCTTTGTTTTCGTTAATGGCGAGTGAAATTCTTACTGTAGAATTGTCTTGGTGATCATGCAGATTAACGACACTGAATGGTTCGTCAGCTTGTAGGGTTAAATCTTGGTTTTTATCATCAAAGACAAGTAGGTAGTGTATTTTTCTAGATAGCTGCAATTGAATACTGTCGCTATCTATTATGCCGTCGTAGCCATCAACTTCGCTTTTATTGATATCTTTTATCTGTTGAATAACGACGGCTGAGCCCGACGCTGGTTCGGTCAAAATGATTTGGTACTGGTCGGTATAGGCATCAATTGCGTCTATTTCATTCGATAGATTTCTAAAATTGCTGCACCCTGATAGCACTGAACTGAGTAACAATGCTGAACTGAAAAATATTGCAGTAAGTAATCGCCTCATTCTAATCTCATCCCCATCTCAATAAGCTTCGTCCTTCAATCAACAATTTTATACATAAACAAACTGCATGAGTTTAATACTAGCAAGAAAACAGAGAGTTAGGTCATACGTTGTTCCTGAGCATGTATTGTCTTGGTCCGAGTTTACTTAGTTCACACTGCTCGACCGCGGTATGGCTGATGTCGATTGTCTTTTCGATACTGATTGTCTTTCCGACCCTGATTGTTGGTGTATGATTTTTACGATTCTCAATCGCTTTGATTCATGAAAATTATCGACATTAAGAAAAAAATTGAACTTTATTATTTTAGTTAAGTCGTATTGCTACGTTTACCATAACAAGACATCTGCAGTTTAGATATGATCTCAAGTCGAAACACACATCAGCTAACTCGTAGCGCACTATTATTAGTGGGTTGGGTTATCTGTTTCTGTCTCGCCAGTAATATGAGTTTTATCCAAGGCTGCAAAGTAAATTATGACAACAGTGATTCTGCTATTTCTACTGCCGTGCAGGCAAACAAGATTAGCGATAGTGGCGTTTTTATTGATGGGGCATCTCAATCCCAAGACGGCCAATCCGTCCAAAAATGTGAGTTATCAGAACATCTGATAAATTTTGATCACCACCAAGTCAATGATCAAGCTATATTCACGTACTTCATACTCGTTGTCGTCGTATTGTGGTTGCTAAGTACTGTCCCGTATTTCCCTCCCTTCACTGAGCCAATCCTCCACAAAGGTAGGCGCATCCATCTCAAGATCTGTGTCTTTAAAGAATGAAAATAAGAGCGTTTAACTAACACTCATATTATTCATTTTTTAAGGAAAAATTAGACATGCCTAAAAGCAAAATGTCATTGCGCTTTGTTGTGCTTTGGCTATTCGTTGCGTTGTGTTCAACATTCACTGTGAACGCAAGTGCGAGCGAATCGATGACTCCTGTTACAACGGGTTGGATGCAAGACAAGTTACATCCGTATGTAGAAACGCGTTTTGTCATGACAGGACAAATTAATAAAGAAGATAAAACCGCGGCGGGTTATCTGGAAGTGAACCTTTCTGATGAATGGAAAACTTACTGGAGAAGTCCTGGCGAAGGAGGCATTGCGCCCAAAATTAAATGGGCTGACTCTAAGAACGTTTCGCAACTGCAATGGTTTTGGAAGTTTCCTCAACGCTTCAACTTGCTCGGCATAGATACGCTAGGCTACAAGCACAACATCATCTTTCCGATGAATCTTCATATTGATGATATGAACAAACCTGTTGAGCTCCATGCAGTGCTGACGATGTCTTCATGCACCACCATATGTATTCTCACGGATTTTGACATCAACTTGGTGTTTAACCCAAGTGAGATGACCGTGAATAACGACGCGATGCTTGTCTACGCAAAAGCAATGAGCGAAGTGCCGAAAGACTCACCGCTTGTAGAGGGTACATCTACGATTTGGGATGCTCACAAGTCGCAACTTCAAGTTATTGCTACACATAAAATTGGTTGGACTGCACCCGATATAATCGTGGATGGTGATTCAGATGAAATGCAAGATGCTGAATTTGGTATTCCTCACATTGAAATTGAAGGTAACCAAGCCATTGCGACTTATGACGTAAGCAGCTGGATGGGCACACCCGATCTCAACAACCAACACATTCGTGTCAGCATCAAAGACAAAGACTTCATTACAGAATACCCAGCCACTGTTACCAACGGCATAGTGGGTAATAGCTCTATGATAAGTATGGTGCTTTTGGCGCTATTAGGTGGGTTGATTCTCAATATCATGCCCTGTGTATTCCCTGTACTTGGAATGAAACTGAGTGGGGTTATTTCTGCTCAACGCATGGCAAGAAAACAGGTTAGGTTCCAATTCCTTGCATCTGCGAGTGGCATCCTCGCATCCTTCTGGTTAATCGCCACTTTCTTGGCTGTGTTAAAAATATCAGGCAGCGTTATCGGTTGGGGAATTCAGTTCCAAAACGGTTGGTTTATCGGTGGGATGTTTATCGTCACAGCCCTTTTCAGCGCCAACATGTTAGGGCTTTTCGAGATCCGTCTTTCATCGAATACCAATACGTGGATGGCAACCAAGGGAGACAGTAGTTACGTCGGACACTTTACACAAGGCATGTTCGCAACGCTATTGGCTACGCCATGTTCTGCTCCATTTCTTGGGACAGCCGTTGCATTTGCTCTTGCCACGACTATCCCGACGATGTTTGGTATTTTCACCGCACTTGCCGTTGGTATGGCACTTCCATGGATCATCGTTGCTGCATTCCCATCGATAGCTTTGGCGCTGCCTAAACCAGGAGCATGGATGAACCGTGTTAAATACCTGTTCGGCATCACTAGCGTTTGGCTCTTTAGCTTGCTTCGACCTCATGTCCCTCAATTGTGGCTATACGCAATACTGGCGGTCAGTGTTTGCCTATTGCTTGTCAGGTTGGTTCAAGTGCATGGAATCAAGACTGCGGGTGCTGTTGCCTTGCTGCTGTTGAGTGTTATCTCTGCCTCGTTATTTGTCGAGAAGGCAACATCCAAAATTCTGCCACCAGAACCTGAGTGGGAAGCTTTGTCGACCGTAGCCATTGATGATCATGTTGCTAACGACAAAGTAGTTTTCGTTGATGTTACCGCTGATTGGTGCGTGACTTGTAAAGCAAACAAGATCGGGGTTCTCTTACAAGATCCTGTTTACAGCGTATTGACTGAAGGTGATGTAGTGCCGATGGAGGGCGATTGGACAGTCCCAAGTGATAGTGTCACGTCATACCTACAAGATCACAACCGTTTCGGTGTTCCGTTCAACATGGTTTATGGCCCTAACGCTCCGGAAGGTATTGAGCTTCCTGTCATCTTAACCAGTGATGCGGTGATGGAAGCCATTGAGAAAGCAAAAGGTGGTGACGAATGATGAGAAAAAAAGCTAAGGCAAAACCTCAGTCCAAAAAGCAGAAGTTGAGATCGGCATTACTGTATACCTTGTTCGCATTGGTCGTGGTCTTTGGTGTTGATTATTGGCGTACAAAAGACGTTCCAATGCAGAACGTTCCGCCAATGGTTGGGATGTCGTTATCCGGTAAACCGATAGATGTAATAGAGATGAGTAAGAAAGAGCCGGTATTAGTTTATTTTTGGACGACATGGTGCGTCGCCTGCAAATTTGTGACGCCAGTGGTTGATTGGTTTTCATCGAGCTATCCCGTCGTTGGTGTATCACTGACTTCGGGTAAAGATGAAAGAGTTCAACGCTATATGAATGCTAAAGGGTATAGCTACGACAACATTAATGACACTCAAGGTAAAATTGCACGCGATTGGGGAATCTCCTTAACGCCAACACTCATTGTTATTAATGATGGAAAAGTAACAAGTGTTACTTCAGGAATTACTACGCCAATAGGTATCGCAGCCCGACTTTGGTTAGCTAAGTATTAATGGGAAAAATATGAAATTCATTACAAAAAGCATCATCACACTATTGGTTACTCTGGCTTTCTCACCCGTCACTTTCGCAATGACAAAACAAGAAAAAATTGCCGAGATAACGCAAATGCTAGAAACGAACGAAGGTATTATCGATTCAGTTCACGACAGTCTAGCTGCTTACATAGATCAACAAAGTAGCTTTGATAAAACGTTAGTTGAGAGTCATGACTTTATTTATAACAACCCACATCACCCTTGGTATGGTTCCGAACATCCAAAACTGACGATCGTAAATATGACTGATTTTAGTTGCCCGTGGTGTAAAAAATTAGATCCTGTTCTTCGAAAAATAGCGGATGAGTTCCCTAATGACATCAAGGTGATAAATATTTATATCCCTCTAAAGGAGAGAGATTCGCCATTGAACTCAGCAACTTTTGGACTCAATGTCTGGAACAATGACAAAGAAAAATACAAAGCAGTTGAAGAGATGTTGATCAGTAAGCCTGGTATTCACAACGTTCGTTCGATAATGAAAGTAGCGAAGAAGAACAAAGCCACCGATTATGTTTCTTCAGACAGTGAAATAGCGATTGAAGTTGCTGAAAACTATAACTTATTTACGAGGCTGGGTGTTCGGGGTACACCAGCGATGCTAATTGATGGAACATTGCTCCCCGGCTACTTGCCATACGAAAAACTATATCCAATAGTAAAGGCTAAGCTAGAAGAGAAAAGTAAATAGAATAAATTTACGATAACTTAATTATTATCTTTGATGGATAAAAAGCCCTATTGATTAGGGCTTTATATCATTTAAATATTAATTGTAAAAGTAGATTACAAATTAATAAACAATATACAACGCAGCTAGTCCAAATATGCCTAGAAAACTCAGAACACCACATGTCGAGTACAACAACAGTCTCATTGTTAATTCCTGATTACAAAAAATTATTAATAGTATTTACTTTTATAAATTGTCTTATGTGCAATTTAAGGGCGTGGGGTTGACAAGGTTATATTAAAATAGCACCTCCAGATAAATTATCACTTAACATTTAGTTAGAGTTTCCCATGCTGAAATAATTCCCTTTACTCTGTATTTTTTACGAAGTAATTAGAGGTTGTTTATGTTTAATTTTTACAGGTTGATATTCAATTTTGTTTCTTGTGTGGTTGTTATTTGGGTTGGTAATACGTGAATGTAAATTGATTCATAGAGTGGGAATTAACTCGAAAAACGGAAACTAACTCGTAGAATGGAAGTTAATTTCTCTAATCTGGGTGATCAAGTTATCCTCGATGAGGACTGATACGCTCTCGATTAAGTTGTTATCAACACCGTTAAATACGTTCACGTTAGTGATTAGCTTTTTCATAGTCTGCACCTTTTGGAAATGAGTGTGTGTCGCTGATGGAGTCATCATATGGGGGCAGCATTTGAAGAATGGCCATTTGGTGACAGTGATGAATTGGGTGTGTTTTTGCTATTGCTATAAGAGAAGGAAGGGGGATTTCTGTCGAATCATTAATTTGAATAATGATTATTGGTGGTGTCACAAAATGGTAAGTTTTGCTCCTTTTCGAGCGCTAAGATGTATTTCAAATCAAGGCGACTTATCAAATTAGAGAGAGACAGAATGACTAAATCAGACAAAGTTTACGGGTTCAACACACCACAACGTCTATTTGTAGGTTACACGTTAGCTGTGCTGGTGGACTTAGTGGTACTTAACTTTTTCGATGAGTACTGGGACTTCGTCAACATTGAGTCTTTCACTATTTCTTTGATAGCAGCGTTATTACTGCAGTTATTGTTGAAGCTCTCTATTGGCTTAGAGCACAAGATTGCTGAGCACTTCAAAAGTAAACCGGGTACCGGGCCTAAGGTTTATCGCGCCATCACTACTTACATCATCTTGGTGGGTTCAAAGTTCGTGATGCTAGAAGCGATTAACTTATTGTTCGGCGAGAAGGTGAGCTTTACAGGCCCTTGGAATGGTGTAGTGGCGTTCTTCGCCGTGGTATTTACGATTCTCATTGCTGAAGTAATTGTATCGAAGATCTACTTTGCGCTTGATGATAAACAAGAATCAAACTTGAAAGAAAAGACAGCTTAAGCATAAGTAGAATTAAACATAGGGGAGTTCGGAATGAACTCTCAATTGAAAAGGGTTGGCATGTTTGCCAACCCTTTTTGTCTTTTAGCCATCCCACACTTCAGAGTGGGCGACTAATTCAGCTTATGCAGACCGATTAATTAGTACTTAACCTGGTAGTTCAGAGTGTAAGTACGGCCGCGGCCTTTGTAGTCATACGCTGCTGAGTCGTAATGAGACGAGTAAAGGATTTGAGCACGTTGACCCCAAACAGTGGTGTAGTCTTTGTTCAGTAAGTTTTGAATACCAAAACCTAGACTACCGACAGGAAGCTGATACGTACTCACTAGATCAAACACGGTGTAGCCATCAAGTTTGTTTTTGTCGTCTTCGTAATCAAACATAGTTTGGCTTTGTACTTTTACAGATAGGTCTGTGTCATACCAACCTGCCCAAGCACTTGCTTTAGAAGTACTTGCACTTCCTGCAGATACATCTTTCCAACCGTCGTTACCTTTCACTTCAGAGGTGACGTAGTGACCAGAAGCGCCCAGTTGAATGTTGTCATGTACCCAGTAAGAAGCCATCGCCTCTAGCCCGTACACTCGCTTTTTGTCATTGATGTTTTCAATCAGCAATGTCTTTCTGTTGTACTTCACTGATTTGTCAGATTGTGAGTAATAAGCCGCGGTTTGCAAGCTTAGCTCGCCAGTATCAAGGCGGTAACCTAACTCGAAACTGTTGGTTTTGATACCAGACATTTTTGAGTCATTAACGTTGATGCTGTCGTTGAGTTTCCAGTGATCACCAACGAGCTTGTAGCTGCCTTGTCCGTAGTATTTAGCTGGGTCTGCAAGGTCGAAACCTTGCGAGAAGTTTGCCCAAACTTGAGACTCGTTATTAAGGTGGTAGATCGTACCTAGGTTAAATAAGCCAACACCGTAATCAGTTTCACCACCTGGTACTGCGTCTGCTGTTTTGCCTTTACCAGCAGCAATTTTCTTCTGCTGGCTGTAGCCGACAAAATCATCAATCTTGTTAGAGATGTATTGGTAGCGGAATCCACCTTCCACCGTCCAATCATCGGTGATCGCATAGTCAGATTGTATAAAGCCTGCGATAGAGCTGACTTTAACACCTGCATAGCGACCCACTTGTGCATAGGTCTTGTTGACTAAGTTGCCTGAATTGTTCGCAATGGTGCGATCGTAAAGCGCTTGATTGCTATCAAGCTGATCTTGATACGCATCGATACCATAAACAATATTGAACTTATTGAAGCTCTTAGCCAGTGCTGTTTTTAATGAAATAACATCGGTAATTTGTTGACCAGAAGATTGGAAGTAAGGCGTGTAAGTTTGGTCTTCTTTACGGTATGAAGCTTCAGCAATAAACTGATGCCCAAGGAATTGATCATCGACGTAAGAGGCACTCAGCATGATGCGCTCAGTTCCGTGTTCGCGATCCGAGTAAAACCCTTTACGTACGTCAACAAAATCGCGCCCGGTGATGTATAGACCGTAAGGAGAGTTTTGCTGGCTATCGTAATATTGTGCTAGGAAGTTGAGCTTTTTGGTCTCAGACAGGTTCACGCCGACAGTTGTCAGGAAATCTACCGTCTTGTTGAACTGCAGTGAGCCTTGTGAAATGTCAGGAGTAACAATATCGCCATCTGCATCGAATACACCTTGTGTCTCGGTGTAAACCACAGAAGAGCGAGCTTGAACTTTGTCGTTACCGCCAGAGATAGATTGACCGACTTTGTAATCGAAATCTTCACCTGAATTAAAGCCCGATGAGCCACCGACATAAGATTCGAATTCTAACTCTTCACCTTGTGCTTTTTTGGTGATGATGTTGATGACACCACCAGAAGCACCGGCACCGTAGATAGATGTTGCACCCGATAACACTTCGATGCGATCAATGTTAAATGGGTCGATTGAATCTAAGTGGCGGCTGATTTGGCGAGAGGATTGCAGTGATACGCCATCGATCATAACGAGCATCTTACGGCCACGTAGATTCTGACCATAGTTAGTACGAGCGCCGCTGCTTACATCTAAAGAGGGAATGCTCGCCGATAGAATTTCACCTAATGATTTACCGCCACGGTATTCCTGTTCGATTTTATCTGCGTCGATGTACCAAACTGTTCCCGGAATATCGCTGATCGCTTTTGGTGTTCGGCTTGCGACAACCACCATGTTTTCTTCGGTTGTGTATTCTTGTGCTTGGGCTGTAAACACTGTGCTTGCTGCGACAATCGCTAGCGTAACGGTGGAAAGCTTGAAACTTCCTTTTTCGGTTTTCATTTTGTTCTCAATCTTGATCAATAAAAGGCTGCACAAAGACTCATATTTGTGCGATGACTTTGTTTTTTATAAGTAAACAAGCGTTCATCTTTACTGGTTAGTAATAAATGAAGCCTCCTAAATTAGAAAAGAGGTTAACGTGGTCACTTACTTATGGCCCCAAACATACTCATCTCGATATCTTTCAAGCTTGTATACGTTCGCATTCACGCCACCTAAGCGGTTACTACTTCTATAGTTAAAGTACGAAGTATTATCGTTAAGTTTATCAATTCTAAATAAGAATCATTATTATTGTGTTTTTGTTGCGAAAATACAATATGAAAATACAATTTTATTTTATAGATTTGGAAACACTTGTTTGCCGAGGGGGTTAGTCACTCGGGCGGAACAGAGCCAGTGCCTTGTTCCGCAAGTGTTTAAGCGGGTGTGAACCATATAATTCAGAAGGTGTGAAAGTGCAGGTATTAGGGCCTGTTGATCTTTTGAACAAAATTTAACAACGAAAGGTAAACAGGCCCTCGTGTGTTCGTGAAGTCAGAATGGTATTTTCGATGGTAGAAGGACACGATAAGGGCAGCCATGATTTGACTGCTCACGTAGTTAACTGTTTTTTGCCATGATGCTGTTGATTAAGCTTTCTCGCTGCTCCATAGAGACCGTCATTACGTCGTTGTAGGTGCGTTTCATGACTCGAATGTCATTTTCCAGTAGCTGAGCTAATTTTGTCGAGGCCGTTTGGTTGTCACCTTCGAGCACCAATTCGATGATCTCTAGGCGACGCTGGCACGATTTAGTGACCGAAGATTGAATGTGCATCGAGACGAGATCGGTCGCTTTACGTAGGCGATTATGTTGTTGCATGGTGCTCAATAAGAAGCGATTTCCCGAACATGCGGCAAGTTGCTCGTGAAACTCAGCACTGAGGCTAAAGAGATGACTGGCGTTGACAGATTCTGGGGTCTGAATCGCTTGAGCATGGCGATCTCGGCAGCTTTCAATTGCACTGTTATCAAGTGTCCATGTTGGTTCGAGTAGGCCAGCAGGCTCGAAAATGAGTCGACAGCGATAACTTTCGGTGTGTCTTTCTAAGGTGTTCAACACACCATCAAGCTGCCATTTGTATCCTGGACTGCGACGAAAAATACCATCGTTTTCTAATAGGCGCAGTACGCTTTGCATCTCACCACGGTTGGCATCATAACGTTGTTGCAGGTCTTTCTCGGAAAACGACTGACCTAACTCACTAAAAAATAAATCCATGAGTACGCGCAGGTATAATTGTTCTTGGCGAGGTTGTTGGTCGTTGTCTTGGCCTGAAATTTCGATATTTGCCGCATCGGTTTGTAATACAGACCCTTTATAAGGGACGACTTTAGTGATGCCTTGCGCTGACAAGTGTTTTAGCACCGCTCGAATAGGGCTTCTTGATACTTCGAATTGCTGCGCCAAAGATGATTCATTTAGGCTGCTTCCCGCTTTCGCGTTGTCGGCTTTTAGTCTCGCGATGACCTTGAATAACAAATTTTGTTGGAGCTTTGTAATTGTCGTTATGTCCATGACGCTCAGAGTATGTGTTTAATCTTGATTCCATGGTAAACACAAAAAGGCTTAAATACCATAAATTGTGTTTTTGTAACCAAAAGACAATGTTAATTAACCTGTTGCAATGGATAGGTTGGTTGGTAATTTAGCGGTTCATAGGGAATTGATCGGTTAGTGATAGCTTTATTGGCAAGTGTATTAATGAGTGGGTAAGAAGAGAGCCCGCTTAAAGTCTCGACTTCAAATGGAGGCTTCAAACGGGGCTTTAAGCGGAGAAATTGACTGCTCGTGTGTGCTTATTTTCTCATTAGATAGAGGAAGTAACCGCCACCAATTAGAGAGGCTAATAGACCTGCAGGGAACTGCCAAGGGAACCATAGCGTACGACCAATCCAGTCGGCAGCAACCATGATGATAGCGCCTAATAATGCTGCAGTGAGCATTTGAGGAATCGCGCGATATTGGTGAAGCGAACGCGCCATGTGCGGCGCCAATAATCCAATGAAACTTAATGGCCCAATGACGATGGTGCACAGAGTTGTTAGTGCCGCGACTAGCAAAAGCAAAGCCAATCGAACAGCGGTTGTGTTCATACCTAGGCTGCTTGTGGTGACGTCGCCTAAGTTAATCAGCTCTATCCAGCGATTCAAAGACAGCGCCACTGCACTGATGATGGTAACCCCAACGGCGAGCAAAATGACATCTTGATTCGCGACTAAATAAGTCGATCCTGAAAGCCAAGTGAGGAGCGCGGTTGCATTCTCATTACCCGAGCTCATTGTGATGCGCAGTAGAGCGTCGAGCCCTGCACTTAGCGCGATGCCTGTTAACAAGGTTTGCGTTGGGGCGAAATTGTGTTTTCTTCCCATTAACCAAACCACGGCAGTCACTGAAGTTGCGCCGAGTGTACCAAGCAGCATTTGCTCTTCTCGGCCGACTGCTGTGCCAAATAGTGTGCCGAGCACTAACGCCAGAGCAGCCCCTGAGCTGATCCCCAATACTTCGGGGCTCGCCATTGGGTTGTTTGAGATGCGTTGAATAATCGTGCCTGCAAACGCAAGCCCGATCCCTGCCAAAAGCGCGACTAATACACGCGGTAGACGTAGATCGAATAGCGATGGGTTGAGTTCAACATTCCAACCGAACTGGTTTTTACCTACTGTAAGGGCAAGAACACACATTGCCATCAATAGTACTGACATCGCGGCCAGTACTTTACGCGTACTGACGAATTTGTAGTGCTCAATGGTTTCACTGCGGTTTTTGAGGTCGGACTGCAGCTTGGTACGTTGCAGTAACCACAATAAGAAAGGAGCACCCAGTAGCGCCGTCATTGCGCCGGTAGGGAGCAGTTCGCCACCGAAGCCAGAGAAGGGCTGAATCACTAAATCCACAATCAATAGAATGAAGCTGCCTACCAACCCACTGACCAGAATCTGTTTCGCGAGTGCTCTTACACCGATAAGCCTAGCGATAGCAGGAGCCACAATGCCAACGAATCCGATTAAGCCTACTTCACTGACTACGGCTGCAGTAATAAAGATCGCCAACGATAAGCAAAGCAATTTGATTTGTTTGATGTTTACACCAAGTGAAGTGGCGACATTATCGCCAAATTGCAGCGCTGATAATGGACGCTGTAAAATCAGTAATAACAGCGTCGGGATCGAGACTAAAGGTATGAGAACCTGCACGCTCGACCAATCATTCTGATTCAGTACACCGGCACCCCAAACAAAAATACTGGTAAGCCGTTGTTCATGCAGCATGAGCAACATGGTGTTGAGTGAGCCTAAAAATAGGCTGACCACCATACCGGCTAACACCATGTGTAATGGTGAAAAGCCTCGTGCAGAACTTAAGGTAAAAACTAAGCCTGTTGCAAGGCAGCCCCCAATGAAAGCGGGAATAAACCCTGGGATAGCTAGGTTAGCAGGAATTAAAAGGATCCCTAATACCATGCCGAGTTCTGCGCCCGCAGCAACACCCAATGTGGTAGGTGAGGCAATGGGGTTACGCAGTACAAATTGCATCACACACCCAGCGACTGCCAGTGCAAAACCACAAATGAGAGCGACGGTAAGCCTAGGTAAATAGGTGAGGTGAGTAATCAGATGCTGATAATTTGAAGAATCAAAGTGAAACAGCGTATCCCAAATCAAGCCAACCCCTTGCGAGTAAGGAGCGGTAATTTGTAGTAGCGAGCTGATCAACAAAACAGCAGCGAGAGGTAGTGCCGCTGCCTTGATATTGAATCGCCCTGTGACGGTTTTTTCGATCTTTACGGTAGCCATTATTTTTGGATAAGAAGTTCGGTAATGTGGTCACTAAACCTTTGAGCAGCGATTAGCCCACCGAAGGTCCAGATGGTAGGAAGTTCGTAAACGGAGTCTGTACGCGTAAACGTCATCGCTTGCCAAAGAGGGGATTGAGTCAGTTTCTTATGCTCTTCTTCCGTTAGCGGGCCAAAGATCATCACATTCGTCTGTTGGTGTTCAGCGAGCCTTTCAGTACCTGTAGTGGTAAAACCCCAGAGGTTTGTCTGCTCTTGCCAGTCGTTTTTAAGGCCCATGCTGCTTATGGTGGCTTGCGCTAATGAACCTTGGCTATGAATGCGTAAGGTTTTGTCGTTGATAAAGCGTGCAAAAATCAGTGGTTTGTCTGAGTTGCCTGCGGCACGTATTTTTTCACCATTATCGCTTAATCTCTTGTTTGTCTCATCAATCACTTGTTGGGCGCGTTGTGCTTTGTTAAATAGCTTGCCTAAAGAGAGGGTAACCGAAGTTGCGGATTCAAGAGGTTGTTTCTTTTTGCTGTAGACACTGTAAACCAAGACAGGTGCGATTTTATTGAGCTGGTGGTAGGCCGCCGCCATATGCTCGCTGATTAAAATGACGTCAGGTTTGAGTTCTGTTAGCAGCTCTAGGTTTGGTTCTCTTCGAGATCCCACATCTGTCACGTCTGCATTTAACGCAGGTTTTACCACCCATTGCTGATAACCTTGTGCGTCTGCCACACCTTGCAACTCAACGCCTAGGCTTAATACAGTTTCGGTGAGTGCCCAATCTAAAGCCACCACTTTTTTAGGTGTAGCATCGAAAGAGGCACTGCCCATTTCATGTTTGATTTCTAGTGCGTGAACGCTCTCTAGAGCAAGGGCGTTGAAAGCTAATACTGTGAACAGCATGGTGATGAACTTTTTCACAACAGGTTCCTTTTGATTTAAGGGATGTAGCTGATAGGTTGCCCTGTCTCAGGGTGTTTAAAGAGCGCAAGCTCCATTCCGTAGATTTGCATCAGTGTTTCTGGCGTCATCAAATCTTTAGGCGAACCGGAAGCAATCACTTTTCCAGAATGAAGCGCAATCAAATGGTCACTGAATTTGGCGGCCATGTTGACATCATGAAGCACCATGATCACGGTTAAGCCGAGTGACTGATTAAGCTCTTTGATTAAAGCGAGCAATTCATGCTGGTGCGCGACATCGAGTGCTGAGGTTGGTTCATCAAGCAAAATACATTGGCTTTGCTGAGCAAGCAGCATGGCGACCCAAGCTCTTTGTCTTTCTCCGCCGGAAAGTGTTGCGACAAATCGGTCAGAAAAGGCGTTAAGGCCAACTTTCTCAATCGCTTCGTCTACGATGGCATAATCATCTTTGCTGTAACGTCCAAATGCGCCTTTCCATGGGTAACGGCCAAAGCAAACCAGTTCACGAACGGTTACGCCATCAGTAATCGGTGGGTGCTGCGGCAGGTAGGCGACTTGGTGTGCAAATTCAAGGTTACTGTATGAGGCGAGTGGTTGCTCATTGAAGAAAACGTCACCTTCTGTTGGCGTATTTTGTCGACTTAACAGTTTAATTAGTGTCGATTTGCCACATCCATTATGACCAAGCAAGGTGGTGATCTTCTTTGGTTCAAAGGTCAAAGTCGTTGGCGAAAGGATTTTCTTACCGTCGATTTCGAACGAGGCATTGGTAAGTGTGTACATAATGCAATATGAAGTTGAGTTATGGGCTGCTAGCCGCTAATGTAACACAGTGAAATCAAAATGATAATTATTCGCTAAATCAATCTATTTATCATTGTAATATGCTCGTGCCCACTACGAACCTACCAACCTTATCTAGCGCCTTCGATATTATGTCTGTGATACAAAATAAAAAATTTCAACTATTGGCTATTGGTCTTGCTTCGGCTCTTATGGGAATTGGGCAAAACGGCTTACTCGTTTCCCTGCCTTTTCTTGTGGAACAGTCTGCATTCAGCTTGCCTACGTGGTCGATTCTTATCGCAATAGGAAGCATATTATTTCTGCCGTCTGCGCCTTTTTGGGGAAGGCAGAGCGACAAATATGGACCTAAACAAGTCGTCATTCAGGCATTGGTAGGCATGGCCGTCAGCTTTGCTTTTTTGTGTTTTTTTGCGATGAATAGTGACCAAGAAAAGGCGCTAGTGTTTTGTTTGATCGGACTGGTGGTGGCGCGAATAATTTATGGTTGTACGGTGTCTGGAATGGTGCCCGCGAGTCAACATTGGGCGATATTGTTGTGTGGTGAGAGAAACCGTTTACAGGCTATTACTTCGGTGAGTCTTGGCCTAAGTGTTGGTCGATTAATTGGGCCTTTGGTCTCCATTTTAGCGTTAAAGTTATCGCCTTTTGCTCCCCTGATCGTGATGATCTTTTTGCCGTGTGTTGCTTTACTTGTCACGATGTTGTTACCAACCCCTAAAGAAGAAACTCGGAAGGCAGAAGGAATAGGGCAAGCACCTTGGTTACCGAATAAAACATTACTGCCTTTTTTATCTTGCGGGATGTTGTTGTGTGCCGCAGTCGCGTTGTTGCAATACAGTTTTTCTCCACTGATCTATTCGATCACCCGTTGGCCTACCGATCAAATAAGTGACACGATCGGGATTCTTTTGACTATCAGTGCTGCCTGTACTTTTGCTACTCAACTCTTGGTTATCAAAAAAGAAAAGCTGACACCGTTTGTTATGTACCGTTGGGGGGCATTGGGTTTGCTTGTCGGCTTTGGAGTGTTCTTGATTCCCAGTATGTGGGCGTTAGCTGTGGCGATGGTACTGACAGCGATTGGCGCAGCGTTGCTTGTTCCTGCTTACACGTTATTCGCCACCGAAAAGCAAAGTGAGGCTCTGGGCGCAGCCGCAGGGTACATCGCTATGTCTCATACTCTAGGCTATGGCGTCGCTTCATTACTTGCGTTTACTTCAACCTTGAACCCTCAGTATCCCATCTACTTATGTGGGCTATTTTCTCTACTGATTTTCGCGACGACTTATGTTGTAAAAATAAAGGGAAATACCAAGCTCGCTGAGCAAGCTTAATCTTATATTTCCCCTGATACTTTTTAGTGAATCAATTGGAAGTGAGCTAACGGATAGCAAATTAACTGGTAGCAAACGGCTTTGTGTCGAACGTTGGTTTGCTAATTTATGTCTTTGAAAGCAGCGTCTTCGAAAACCACATCCCCTCTTAACACTGTCATCAACACCTGAGTCTTGGCTATTTGTCTTGCCGATACTGTAGTGATGTCTTTGTTGAGAATCGCGAAGTCCGCTGATTTCCCAACCTCAATAGACCCCGTGACGTCTTCGATACCAAGGCTCTTTGCTGCATTGAGCGTGTAAGCGTCGATAGCTGTGTAGATATCAGTTAGGCCTGTTTTACCCATGATTAAGCTATTTGCGATTCCAACTAGAGGGTTGATGTCGTGTACGTTCCAGTCACTGCTCAAGGTGATATTGGCATCAGTCTTAAGTATCGCGTCTAAGTTCATCATGGCTTTGGCGCGGCGAGCACCAAGGAAAGCTTCGGCCCATTGGTGTTGATGTTTGGCTACGTCATCGGAACCGACTTGGAAGTCCGCCGAGGCATTGAGCTGCTTGAAGCGGGGAACGTCTTCATCATTGATTAACTCTATGTGAGTTAGGGTATAAGGCTTTTGCGAACCTTGTTTACGCACGCTTTCTATCGCATCAAGAGATTCACGAACGGCACCATCACCAATCGCATGAATGTGCGCACTAAAACCGATTTTATCGAGCGCGGTTAGCCACTCTTTCATCTGTGCTGGTGGAATATAGTTTAGGCCATTGGGAGACTGTGGCAGATAGGTATCTAAATAGGGCGCGAGTGTTTTTGCTGTACCGTTAATGAAGATGCCATCGCTGTACATTTTTACCTGATCAACGAGCAACAGACGGCTTTTATCATCGGAATACATCTTCTCGAAGACTTCTAATTGAGAGGGTATCGCCATTGATGGGTAAACCCAAGGGCGTAATGACACGCGAGCCGTCAAATCTTGGTTTTGTTCCGCTTCTAGCCAAACGTCGTACCAACCTCGTTTCCAATACATCCGGCCGTCACCAATGGTGGTAATGCCGTGCGCAGCGGCTTCTTCAAGACCGAACATTAACCCTTGGTAGCTTTGTTCAAAGAGCTCGCTTTGGCTGTTCCACGCCATCTCCATAATTTGGTCGCCAGCGTTATCTAATAAGATGCCATTGAGCTTGCCGCTGTCTTGGTCTTTTAAATAAGCGCCACCTTGTGGGTCAGGAGATTGTTGGCTGATTCTGGCTATTTTTAAGGCTTTCGAGTTGACCCACATCGAGTGAGAAGTTTGCTCCATAAACACCACGGGGCGATCAGGGAAGATGCTGTCGATGATCTCAAGTGGTGTGTATTCAGAGTCGCTGTCGAGTGTCGATTCCAAAGAAAAGCCATAACCCATCAGCCAGCCTCGACCATTGGTTTCGGCATTGATTTTACACGCTTCTAAGTAATGGATTTGCTCTTCTAATGTGGCTTCAGAGTCTAGTTCGCAATTGCCACCCAGCTCTGAGGCGGCTTCAAACACATGGTTATGATTATCAATGAACCCCGGCAAAACAAAGGCATTCTCCAAGTCGATGACATCGGTACTCTGACCTTGAAAAGATTGCGCCTGAGCGTGGTCACCGATGAAGATGATCTTGCCTTTATGGGTAACGATCGAGTCTGACTCGCGATGCCCATATATGTCGGCATTGGTAAAGATCTGGTCTGCGGTTAGGCTTTGAGAAAAAGCCGATGGCACAGAGACTAGGCTAGCGAATAATGCAATCCATGCAGTGCGTGGCAAAGTGAGCTTATTGTTCATTGTTATTTATTCCATGTTCCACTGTTTAGTAAGTATAGAAAGCGAGTGGTAAGAATCATATCGCGGATTTTTAATAATAAAGTGTCCATAGTTGCTCTCCTGATTAAGTTAACTTGCCGTATATTTTGTGGTGACTCCGACTCAATATCGAACATCAATGAAACACCATTGATTCATTCGCAGACTAAACAATTCACATAAGATTCTGAATAAATTACAGTTAGGTGAACTTTAAAAATGGATTTAACGTATTACCAAGGATGTAAGTTTATGTTTTCACAAGGTTTACTCGCATTACTAATAAAAACAAGTCGAGGTTAGGATGAAAAAAATATTATTGCTGCTTAGCGTGATCTTATTGGGTGGTTGTGTCGGCATGCCCGAAACGGTTAAGCCCGTTCAACAGTTCGAGTTGGATAGATACTTAGGGAAATGGTACGAAGTGGCTCGTTTAGACCACTCGTTTGAGCGTGGCTTAGATAACATCAGCGCGGAATACAGCTTGCGTGATGATGGTGGCGTTAAGGTGATTAACCGCGGCTATTCGGCGGAAGATGGCGAATGGAACGAAGCGGAAGGCAAGGCGTACTTTGTTGAAGGCAGCGAACAAGGCTATTTGAAAGTGTCTTTCTTTGGCCCTTTCTACGGCGCTTATGTGGTGTTTGAGTTGGACAAAGAGAATTACCAATACGCGTTTGTTTCGGGCCCAGATACCGACTACTTGTGGTTACTTTCAAGAACACCAGAGGTTGCACCAGGAGTGATGGAGAAGTTCAAAGCGATGTCTAAAGAGCGTGGCTTCAATACTGATGAATTGATTTACGTTGAGCACGGTAAATAAGCTGAGCGCGCTAGGTTAACGACAGTTGATTGAGAAAAAGGAACAGATGATGAGTGCATCTGTTCCTTTTTTATTGGTTTGGTTTTGTATGAACTAGCCTTGTCGACGAACCTGCAACACGCTGAGCACCGATAGTGAAAGGAAGAACGCCGGATCACTCCAGCCGAAGCCAACAAATATTCCTGTAAATGCCGCATACAATGTGATGATGGCGCCGAGCATATTTGTAACCACCAAGCCTTGGATGAGCTTTTTAGCGGACAAGCCAGGTTCAATGTCTCTAAGCAGCCAGCTTATTGCAGCGATACCACCCAAAAATATACTGGTGTGTTGAGAGAGAAAGTACGCGTACTTATCATTGATCTCTACGCCGTACATGGGCCACATTACCGTTGGGATAAAAAACAGTGCGATGGCAAACCCTGCGTAAATAATGCCGTGTAGGCTAAGAAAAGTTTTGTTGTTCATTACGTATCTCTCTATTTATTACTTAGCTATTCAGTATCTTTGTTGTCATTCAGCGAATGAACAAGTTTGATTAACCGTTGATTGGGCCTTTATTAATGGTAGTTAATGGCTGATTGACGTCAAAAATCACACCACGCACTTCTTCAACCCCCATCTCTTTTAAGCGAGCGCTATGCATCGCTAGGTACGTCTCTGCACTGAGTTGGTCTTCAAAAAGGTAGACACCACCGCCCAGTTTTTCTGCTTCGTTCTCTGTCCAAATTTTCCAGATCATGCCCGGTTCGTTGTTAATAGACTTTGCTAGGTCAACGAGTGCGTTTGACATCTCTTCACCAAATGGGCCGCTAAATTCAAAATCGACTTGTAATAATTTCATGGTTATTTCTCCAAACAGTTACTTGGTATTGCGCTGAGACTCATGGTCATTTCGCAAAACATAGGAGGCTTGATTGCCTGTTGAAATAGATATTACCTGTAAAAAACAGACAGAAAAGTTCATAATATAGTTATTAACTGTCAGGATTTTAGACCGATGAGATTGAAAACCACCCTCGACCAATGGCAAACGCTTTACGAAATTGACCGTGCAGGCAGCATTCAGGCGGCGGCAGTGCAATTGAACAAGAGCCATACCACGCTGATTTATGCGCTGAGAAAATTGGAGGACCAATTAGGCGTGACTTTAGTGCAGGTTGAAGGGCGTCGGGCGGTATTGTCGGAGGATGGGAAATCACTGTTGCGGCGTGCAAGCAGTATGTTGGAACAAGCTCGCGAGCTAGAGTTGATCAGTGAACAGCTAGCGAAAGGTGTTGAGTCTGAAATTGTGGTTGCTGTTGATCACTTGTGCTGCCTTGAACGCCTTTATCAACCGATGGCTGCATTTTTGACGGAGAACAACACCACATCGATACAAGTGATTGAAACGTCTCTGTCTAAAACAACCGAACTGGTGACTCAAGAACTGGCTGATGTGGCTATCATCAACTTGCCTATTACTAATTACTCAGCCGAAGCCTTTGGTTTTACGATGATGGAGCCAGTAGTTGCTAGCTCACATCCGTTAGCAAGTGCCGTTTCAGTGTCGTTGAATCAACTGTCGTCTTTGCCGCAAATTGTGGTGCGAGATTTAGGTGCTCAAACTAGTCAAGGCAGCAAAAAGCAAGGGAACAAACAGGATGTGGGCTGGTTGAAGTCGAGTCAGCGTATTACGGTGGACAATTTCGACCATGCGTTTGGCGCGGTAGAGCAGGGAGTCGGGTATTGTCGACTACCAAAGCACATTGTTGAAAGCCGAGGAAGTGACAAGCTCACCGTGTTGAATGTCGAAAATGGCAGTGGGTATCACGTTCCGCTGCACCTGACTTTACCAAAAGGAGCCAAGACAGGCCCAGCTGCTAAACGTTTCTATGAGTTACTTCTTGAGTCAGCTTCTAATGTGAGCTAACGGCGACATGAACCTTGAACGATTAACTAGGGGCCTTGAACGATTAACGAGGCTGATTGCCGTTTAAGAACAGCGCGACACATTCGCGAGTGTAGTGAAGTCTTTCTTCTTCAGATTCTCCGCTATCGTGTCCGAAGAATCCCCAATATGCCGATTTGCCGTGAAACATCAGCAACAGTTGGCGTGCTGCAATAACTGGCGAGCTTGATGTCGACAGTGTGAGATCACCAGAATCTATTTTCGACTGCAAATAATCAGCAAGTAATTTGGTGGTTTTCTGAGGCCCAGTTTCTAAATAGATAGAGGCGATCTCTGGATGCGTATTCGCTTGGCTAATGGCATTTTGAAAGGTTTGTCTAGATTGTTCATCAAGTAATAAATCCTGAAACTTCACACCAAACTTCACCAACTCATCACCCACCGCAGCATCCATATCAAAGGCTGCAGGACTGAGTTCTCGCTCCGCACACTTGGTTTGCATGCAGGTTTCGAAAAGTTCGTCTTTGTTTTTAAAGTGAGAGTAGACCGTTTGCTTAGAAACGTTCGCTGCTTTGGCTATCTGATCCATATTGATCTTGAAGCCATGTTCAGAGAAAAGTTGGCTGGCTGCGGTTAAGATCTGCGATCTCTTCTGTTCACTCTTGATGATTTTAGTCACGTGCTTGCTTCTCGTTACCTAGTTTGTCTCGTTGCTTAGCGCCTGTTGGTGCTCAGTTCTATGTGTCTCGTTTTACGCTAAGCATTATGCTTTTTGTGATGCTTTTATCAATCATTAACGATGAAACTTATTTTTAACACAATCAAACTAGACAGTCTAGTTTGATTTGGTTAGTCTAAAAAAAGAACATAATTGAGTACCGCATAGGAACAGTACGTATGTATAAATTGATGAAGGGAAGCGCAGTGGCAGTGGCGTTGTCGGCTTTTCTTGTTGGATGTGGCGAAAAGGAACAAGCCCAAGAGTGGGTTGATTCAACCGCTGAAACGGCATCGAGCGTCCAAACCATTTTAACCGTGGAAACGATGGCCTTGGCGCTCTCTTCCTCTTATGCAGTGCAGCGTGAATATGTGGGTGTGGTTAAGGCGGGTCAGCAGGCTAATTTAGGTTTCGAACTGGCGGGAAAAGTAAACGAGATTCTGGTGGATGTCGGTGACACAGTCACAACGGGTCAGCCGTTGATCAGACTGGATAACCAACTTTTGGAAACCGAGTCTAGCCAACTGAAAGCGCAGGCTGAAGAAGTCAAAGCCCAATTGAGTTTGGTAGCAGCGAACCTTAAACGTCAACGTTCATTGAAAGCGAAAGGCTTCAGTGCCGAAGCTGAGATTGATTCGTTGACCAGTGAGCAACGCGTATTGCAGGCGAACTTGCTGCGTATTGATGCCTCGGTAAAAGGCAATCAATTGAAGCTGGTGAAATCGACAGTTCGTGCGCCATATTCAGGGACCATCGCAACACGCTTTGTCTCGCTTGGAGATGTAGTGAATGTAGGGAATCCAACTCTTACACTGCTTGCCTCTGAAGGGAAAGAAGCCTTGATCGGTATTCCTGCCCATCAAATGAAAAAGGTTACTTCACTTTCCGCCCCAAGTATTCGCGTCGGGCGAGATGAATTCGCTGTGAGCCTGTTGAATCCGGGCGCAATGGTCGACACACAGTCTCGCAGTGTCGGTTTGCGTTACTTGTTTCCTGAACAATCGTCGGTGTTAGAAGGGCAACTTGCCTATTTGAAATTTGATGAGCAGATTGATGACCAAGGCTACTGGGTGCCATTAACGGGTTTGATTGATGGATTGCGCGGTGTGTGGAACATCTTTGTGATTGGTGAAGACAACAAAGTTGAGCGCCGAAGTGTTCAGGTGTTGTTTGCCAACAATCAACAAGCGTACGTGAGTGGGGCGATTGAAGACGGTGAACAAGTGATTGCCAGTGGCTTACATCGTTTAGTTCCTGGACAAACCGTGAAGCCAGCAAGCGTGACTGCTGAATAGGAAATAGCATGAAAATCATAGAGACTATTTCCAACACTCGACTGCTTATCTTAATGACAGCACTGCTGATGGTGAGTGGTATTTCTGCGTTCATGACGTTGCCACGTGCAGAAGACCCAGTAATCATCAACCGTTACGCGAACATCACAACCAGTTTCCCCGGAGCCAGTGCCGAGCGTGTTGAAACCTTGGTAACAGAAGTTATCGAGAACAAGCTGCGTGAGCTGAGTGAAGTTAAACTCGTGAGCTCAACCTCAAGGCCGGGCGTGTCTATTGTCACCTTAGAATTGAATGACACCATCACCGAGCCTGAGCCAGTTTGGTCTCAAGCTCGCGACAAGCTATCTGACATCGAATCCATTTTGCCTGCGGGCTCTCATTCTCCCGATCTCGACAGTGATCATACCTATGCTTTCACAACTATCGCATCTCTAACCTGGTCTGGTGCAGGTGAACCTGACCGATTAACACTCGGGCGCTATGCCAAAGAACTTGCTAAGCGACTAAGAACTTTGTCGGGTACTGAATTCGTTGATGAATACGGGATGCCACAAGAAGAGATTCAAATCAGTTTACGTACGGCCGATGCCGCTGCCTTAGGGCGTTCAAGTGCCAATATTGCTGAGTCGCTCGAAGGGGCAGACGCCAAGAACTCCGCCGGCGAGTTAGTGAGTGCTTATTCTCGCTTTGGCTTAGAAATTAAATCTGAACTCGATTCTATTGAACGTATTAAGCAAGTGCCAATAGCCACTGATAGCAAAGGTCACATCATCCGTATGGAAGACATTGCTTCTGTGAGGCGTGGTGAGAAAACCCCGCAAGACCAGATTGCCATTATTGATGGTGAGCCGGGTGTGATTGTAGCGGCAAGAATGCATCCTGATCTGCGAGTTGATAATTGGACGTCGCGAGCTAATGCTCTGATTGGTAAATTTGAGCAAGAGTTACCAAGTAACGTTAAGGTGACAGTGCTGTTTAATCAGCAAGGTTATACCGAGACTCGCTTAGACGATTTAGGCAAAAGCTTGATGATCGGTTTCGGTCTGATTTTGATTGTGCTGTTTGTCACTTTAGGCGTACGTGCCGCGATCTTAGTCGCCATTTCTCTGCCGTTAACCTCATTATTGACCCTGTCGATCATGAAAATGACTGGTGTACCGATTAACCAAATGTCGGTGACAGGCCTAATTGTGGCGCTCGGTATCATGGTTGATAATGCGGTGGTGATGGTCGATACCATTCAAGCTTATCGCTTGAAAGGACAACAGCGCGCTGAAGCGACCATGAATGCATTGAAGCATTTATGGGTGCCGTTATTAGGCTCAACCTTAACTACCGTGTTGGCGTTTGCTCCGATTATCTTGATGCCGGGTGCATCGGGTGAGTTTGTGGGGGGAATTGCGATTACCGTTTCTTTCTCATTGATCGGCTCTTACATTATCTCGCACACCTTAATCGCAGGATTGGCGACCAAGCTACTGCCCAAGCAACTCAGTGATGTCGACAAGAAAGGACAGCACCATTGGTACATGACGGGTTTGAGAATCCCGGCTTTGACGCGCTGGTTCTCATCTTCTGTCCGCTTTGGTGTCACGCATCCAATCATCACGATTGCTTTGGTGTTGTTGGTTCCGTTTACCGGTTACTGGAGTATGTCTCAGCTGACTGAGCAATTCTTCCCGCCATCAGACCGAGACATGTTTGAGATTCAGGTTTATATGCCGCCGCAAGCGAGCATTTATGCCACTAAAAACACCTCTGAAAAAATCGACGATATCATTCATCGTTACCCTGAAGTGGAGCGTATCGATTGGCTCGTGGGTGCAAACTTCCCATCCTTCTATTACAACCTGCAAGCAAGGCAAAATAATGCGCCATACTTCTCGCAAGCCATGGTGAAAACAGAGAACTTTGACCAAGCCAATGCGCTAATTCCACAGTTGCAAAAGGTGTTGGATGAAGAGGTGCCGGAAGCACAAATCTTGGTACGTAAGCTTAATCAAGGGCCTCCATTTACCGCGCCCGTTGAACTGCGGGTGTATGGTGAAAACCTCGATACGTTAAAAGCGATTGGTGAGGATGTGCGATTGATTTTGGCGGGTGTTCCTCATGTGACGCACACAAGGGAAACGCTGCAACCGGGTACGCCGAAGGTGTGGTTGAAGGTCGATGAAGATACCGCGAAACTCAACGGTATTTCATTGAACCAGTTCGCAGGTATGCTGCAAACTACTCTGACAGGTCGTGAAAGTGGCTCTGTGATTGAAGGCAGTGAGTCGGTACCAATCCGTGTTCGTGTGGCAGATGAGGCGCGTGAGAACTTAGCGCATTTAAGCAATATCCGTTTACCAATCAGTTCAGATGTCTACTCGACAGGTATTAACGTATCGACACTGGCCGAACTTGAATTGACGACCAGTCGCGGCGCGATAACCCGCCGAAATGGGCAACGTGTGAATACCATTGAGGGCTACATTGAAGCAGGAGTCTTGCCTCAAACCGTGCTTAATGAATTCCAAAAACGCCTAGCAAGCTATCAGATGCCATCGGGTTACACGATTGGTTTTGGTGGCGAATCCGCTGAACGAGATAATTCAGTCAACAGCCTTATCTCGAATGTCGCCGTTGTGGTGGTATTGATGGTGTTGGTGGTGGTGATGTCGTTCAACTCGTTCCGAATGAGTAGCATTATCTTCATGGTAGCAGGATTGGCTGGTGGGCTAGGGCTGTTATCGGTGTGGATCTTCGGTTATCCGTTCGGCTTTACGGTGATCATCGCCATGCTCGGCATTGCGGGCTTAGCGATTAACGCGGCCATTGTGATTCTGACGGAATTGAAACTCGATAAGCAAGCCTCATCAGGCAATGTGGACGCGGTCGTTGAGGCAGTGATGTCGTGTACTCGCCATATCAGCTCGACAACGATTACAACCGTTGGTGGCTTTATGCCATTGATTATTGCTGGTGGCGGTTTTTGGCCTCCATTTGCAGTCGCGATTGTCGGCGGTACAGTATTAACCACGCTTATCTCGTTCTACTTTGTGCCTGTGGTTTATCATTTGATGACTAAAAATCAGCGTAAAAACATAGTGACTCAAGCTGCGTAACTGTTTTTCAATTTAAGTGCTCTTCAATTACCCATAATCGAGCCGTATCTGGTTCGATTATGGCGTTGTTCTCTCACTAAATTCATTCCAACTACCCTTCAAAAATATCACTAAGCCAATCTTCAAGTTGCTCTCGTTTATCTTGTGGGCCATTGATGATCACCAAACCGTTTAGTGTCGCGTGATCCCAAGATATAGTGCCAGTTGCTAGCGCATCGAACACATCGAGTTCAGTAATTAACAGTAGATCTTCTTCAGTAGGCAAAGTATCTCTACCTGACACATCGACATCCTTCTCAAGTTTCACTTGGCTGTAATGACCTTTGATTGCTTCGAATAAGTTGAACTCAATTTTGCTTGGGTGGGGTTTCGCAAGCGCGGCCTTGATGGCAAAGACTCGAAAGTGATCCGGCTTATTGAGGTTGTTGAATTCATCGTCTTGTCTGGCTGTAATGACGTTGCCAAATACCTCGAGTGAACCGGGCTCTGTCACCAAACTAAATCCGGTATCTTGGTGAAGACCACAGGCAAACGTGAGTGAAGAGGTAAGTGAAAGAATCAGAGCAAATCGTTTTAACATAATGGTTATCGAGACCTATAACAGGGTTAAGAATCTGACGGCAGAAGCCGAACCTGACGATAAAAAAAGGGACCACAAAGGGTCCCTGTATTTGTTTGTCGTCCATGTGAAGCGGTCAGCGTATTGGTTGATAGTGTGTTAGTGATTGTTTACTAACACGCTATCATCGAAGAGCTATCATCGAAGAGCTATCGCCGAAGAGCGACCGTTCGAACTCGCTATTAGCGAACGATTAGCATGATCTCTTCTGGAGTCATTGGCTTATCGAAGTAGCTCATGAATTGACCGAAGCCTTTGATGTCGCCGTTCGAGAACTTGAATGCACCAGACTGTAGGTTGCTACCAATCACTTGTTGAGCGTTTGGACCCGCAATCAAGATTTGGTTCAGTACTGCACGAGTGGTGTCGATTTGAACGTCTGCGCCTTTTACTGCTTCTTCGTGTAACTGAGCAATACCGTTACGGATTTCGATAGTGAATGCTTCGTTCGTATCAGAGAAGTTGTACGTTAGCATCATGTTCACGTCTAACGAGTTTTCTGCGATAAGCGTTGAAGTCATCATGTCGAAGATCTGCTTACTTGGTAGCGCAGTAAGCACGTCAACAGAAGCGAAGCTGATCATGTTAGAGAAGTCACGTTTGTTCTCTAGTTCAGCCGCCGCGTTAAGCGCCCAGTTACGCCAGTTGATGTTCACTTGGTCTGCAGCCCATGCTTTGTAAGCTTGTGCTTTCATCTCGCGAGCTTCCATATCTTGCTTGTTTACCGTGATTGGGTAAGAAAGAATTTCTGCTGCAAATGTGTAGTTTTCAGCCTTAATTGCTGCTTGTGCAGTCGTAAGGATGTTCTCACGGCCGCCCATGATCTCTACGAACGCTTTAGCACGTTGCTCGTAAGCCATTGGCTCTAATTGCCATGGATCTGCTTCGAAGAAACCGTTGTAACCAACGTAGATCTGACGAACAGCATGTGCAACGGTACCGTAGTGCTCTCCTAACCAAGGGTGCTCAGCAAGGTGCTTAGGAAGTTTAACGACTTCAACTAGCTCGTCCGGCGTCATACCTTTGTTCATGTAACGGATAGTTTGGTCATGCGTGTATTGAATCGCATCACGGTAAGCCGTTAGTACGTCAGCTACCGCTTCTTTACCTTCAACTGGACGACCGTGAGAGTTAATCATGATCTCAGTGTCGAACTTACGCATTACGTCGATGCCCTTGAACCACATTGATGGGTCACGGAATTTAGTACCACGAATAGTGTGAAGATTAGGGAAGTTCTCTCCTTGAAGTACTTCCGCAGCGTGCAGGATTTTCTGATCTGGGAAGTAAACCACTAACTCATCTTTCGTTTCAGATGGCACGTTCTCAATGTGCATTTTCACGCCAGCGATTTCGATTTCGATGTGGCTTTGGCTTGGTACAAGGAGGTTTGGTTCGATGAACGAAATAGCACCTTGCATGAAGCGTGGGCCAAGGCCGTCATTTACTGTACCGTGCTCACCTTCTTCTACGTGCTTAGCACCTGTGTAAGAAGTGCGGTGACCAAATAGAGTACCTAGGTTTGAAGACCAGTTAGCCACTGCAGCTGTTAGGCCTTCTTCAGCGATGATTTTTACTTCACCTGATGCTACTTCTTCGTCAGTAACCCATGCACGCACGCCAGAGATGTGGTCGATGTGGTTGTGAGAGTAGATGATTGCTTTAACCGGTTTGTCTGTGATTTGACGGAACTGCTCTTTAACCGATTGAGCCATTTCTACTGACTCGCCTGGATCAACAATGATGATGCCGTCAGTACCTTCAATCATGACTGGTGTGTCTAGACCGAAGCCGTAACCAAGGTAAATATTGTCATCTACTTGGATGATAGCTTGGTCCATTTTACGACCATGCTTGGTTAGGATTGGATGAACGTGGTCAGATTCTGCAGTGTAAGCTAGAGAATCGCCCGTTTTAGAAACAACCTGGATACGTTCGCCTTTACCCCAGAACATGTTTGACTTGTGTTCGAATAGAACCTCGCTTTTGTAGCGTGCATCAAGATCGATGTTTTGGTATTGAGCTGCGTTTGCCGTTTGAAGTTCTTGGCCTACTTTCGATACTGCTTCAACAGTGGGTGTTGCTGATGCAAAACCAGAAGCAAATAGAGCGCTTGCGATAGCAACAGGAAGAGCCATTTTTTTGAATGTATTAGTCATGATAGTGACCTTATATTTGGATACAGGAATTGGATTTCTTGACTCAAATAATAGAGAGGGTAGAGGTCGCTATCTACACGCTAATAGTATTTCAACATATCGCTTTTGCGATGATTGGATTATCATTGATATTGTTTTTTCGATTTATATCGGAGGTTAAATTAGGAAGATTGGTTTGTGATAGATACAAAAATGCCCTGAAAACTAGGGCATTTCTTAAAGAACTAAAAGTAATATTTTCGATTATCTAAGTGCTTACCAAGCTCCTAAGTAAGACTTGTAAGATTGCAGGCGAACTGTTGCTGCACCGATAACATCAATGAAGCCCCAGAACGGATGCGGTTTCTCAGCAGAAATCCAAGCCGCACCAGCCGCACCAATTGGGATATCGAAACCTTCTGGTTCGATGATCTCAAGAACGATGGTACGGCCTAATCCGTTACTATTTCTTACAACGTGTTGACCAACACTCTGTGGGCCTTGAAATGGAGAAATAGCCGCTTCGCCAGTACCGGTTGTGAAGCTGTGTACTTTTGCTCTGAACACGTGACCTGGGTATGCATCAACGAAAAACTCTGCGAAATCGCCTTTTTTAACATATCCGTAAGTTTGATCAGAAACTCGCATTTCTAAAAATTTCTTGTTGGTGTTGTAAAGGTGCATGTTGCCCATGACTGAACCTTCGGCAATGTTGACAATCGCGACTTGTCCATCAAACTCAGCACGAATCGTCTTTTTCTCTTGCGCCCAGTTCACTTTTTGAAGATCGGCAACCAATGAATTAAGTTCAGCGTTCATTACACGTAGGTCAGAATCGTATTTCTCAACATCACGCGCATTAAAGATTTGCGGTGATGTTTCAGCACGCTCAAGATCTCGTGTCATCTGCTTGATCTGTTCTTCCTTCTTAACAATGGCAGATTCGATCTTTGCTTTGTCAGCTGCAGAGTTAATGTCGACGAGTGTGTAAAGTACATCGTTTTCTTTTACTCGTTGGTTGTGGTCAACATGGATTTCATCAATTTGTTGGCCAAATACAGGCGACATTACCGCGTGTGGTGCTTTTACTGTGGTTGAGTTCGTTAAATCAACCGGCGCCCACAAGCGAGAAATAACCGCCAATACCGCAAGAATCGTTACGCCGCCAATGGCAGCCCACGTGTAGTTTTTGAAGTTCTTCTTCAGTGCGCCTGTCGCAAACAGTGACCATACAATTAGGATGTATGGAATCATCATCTCTTTCATTATGCGACCTCTTTTTCTGTAGGGGATGGTTTTGTTGGAGTCTTTTCTTCTGAAGCCTGTTCTTTTGAAGGCTGAACTTCTGAAGACGGTTCTACTGGAGACTGTTGTGTTTGAGACGGCTCTGTTGCCGATTTTTCAGGTGATACGTGGACTGCGGCTGCCTCTGAATTGGTCGCGTCTTGTTTAGGCTGCACACCACGGCGAATGACATCACTCAGTGATTGACCAATATGTTTCCAGTTCGCTAGCGCGATAACCAAGGCGATAACCCAGAATGTTTTGCTGATGAAGAGCCCGCAAAGTGACAGTGCAAACACGATCTGTACGTGAGCGCTTTTGTGTTCTTTTGCTTTATGCACACCCAGTTCATGCAACTGCCACATGCCGTAAACACCGGCTAATACCACAGCAATGGTCACCGAGAACAAGTAACCAGAGAAGTACTCCATCTGGAAGAAGTTCATCATCATTTCATTGGGATGATTGTTGAATTGAGACATGTCGATGTCTTTAGAATGGATAGTGCCTAACGGTGCAAGAGCCCATGCACCAGCAAACATTACCGCCATAAACAGGCAGAATTTAATCAAGACCATCACAACGGCCCAGATTTTCTGGAAAATGATTTTTATAAAGTTCATATCTCAACCTACATCAATAAGAAGAGAGAATTTGCAGCCTAGAAGTCACCTTTAATGACATCTTAAAAAGTAGATGTCTATTATGTGGGTAGATTAGTGCTCATAATAAACAAAAGTAATAGATGGATATTTAAAGTGATATTGCACAGTCCAGACAACCGATTCTCGGTATCAAGAAGCGAATATGCTTCTCTACAAATCAATCTTTATTATTTGTTAGCAGACGTAAATGAAATGGCTATGAAGCGTTCGAATTAATATTCGCGCGGCTTTCTAGCGACTGTTTTTATTACGTGTATTACCTCGACAATCGAGGGGCTCTTCCATGACAATTGACATACCAAAGTAAAACATTTGTCAGTTTTCTATTTGGGCTGGTGATTGATTTGTTAGCAGGATAATAGGAAGAGTTTTGACCAGTATCTACCCAGAATTACGATTTGATAATATCGTAATTACGATTAGTAGTTATAACTCTAAATCGGTAAAGTGATTTATTTGAAAAGGCTCATATACAGATAGAAAACATTGTTCATTAACTTGGTTTGGATCATAGAAGTCGATGAAAAGTACTAAAAAGACTGGCCTAAAATATTGAATAAATTAGACCAGCTCTAGGGAGGATTTTAATCGATTATTTGAACGGGTTTAATGTAACAGGAGCAATAAAGAATTTTAGGTTCCAATCTGGTGCATATGGCACATACTCAGCTGGATTGGTCGTATTAACATTTGCGTCTGGTTTCATTACGTAATATTGAAGTTCTACACCCCAACGAACAGGCATCGGTCCAATCTTAAACATATCGATATAGCCTAACCCGACAGGTACAGTAAATTGGTCGGAACCATCTTTTGTCCAATCAATTTGAATATTAGGCGTCATACCAATTAACGCGGTGTTGCTGACACGATAGTTTAAGAAGTACTGGATGTCCGCTTGATTGGTTGATTCAGTAACGCTGTCGCTACCGCCTACATCCCACCATTGCTGAGCTAAGAAACCAACGTTCCAGCTTTCAATACTTGCTGGGTTACCGGTTTCTTTACCAAGGCGAGCGACCATTGCCGCAGGGCCTACTTGCCATTTATCTTGGGTTAAACCATCAGTACCAGTTGGCATGATCACCGTTGGACCAACACCCCAAATCCAGCCGTCATCACGGTTAGGCGCTGCCATTGATAGAAAGACGGTGTCTCCCATGCCATTTGTACGACCTTCAAAGAAATCACCGTCTTCACGGTCACCTGGTGAACTGTAGTGGTTGGCTACCAGACGGTTCACCAAGTTCCATTCGCCATCCATGATAGGAACAGGCATTACTGGTTGAAAGCTGAAACGGTTTTGCATTTCATGGTGGCCATCTTCTTTCTCAAGAAAGGTGTAATCATTCTGAGTGATTAGCATCCATACGTCAGATACCGGGTTAGCCGATTTTTTTGCGGCTTCCTGAACTGAGAGTTGTTCCTTTTCAGCCAGCGCAGAACCAGAGTAAGCGATAGCCGCACCGCTTAAGAGTAGGGAAATTATTTTAGTGTTTTTCATATTGATACCGAGGGTCATTATTTTGGTGCCATTGTAGTATTCACAAAAGGAATGTATATGTACCGAACGGAAACTCAGTGTCATGTAATTTGAGACAATGTTGTGGTTTCAAAGCGCGTTGCATGAAGTACGCCCCATTATTAAAGGGCTTACGGAGAAGGGAGGGCTTTATTGTCTCAATATATGAAGATTTATTGAGGGTTGATGAGTGTGAGTAAAGTCTGGTTAATATGCTATTTATTAGCAAAATAATCGATGCGTTATACCTTTAATAAATGTTTTTATTGACGATATTTAATCGTTTTTACGATAGCATGGTGTTTATGGTCGCCTAACGAGTAATGATATATGAGCAACGAAATCCCCAATTTCAACCTACTTGCTGTGTTTTCTGCGGTGATGGAGCAGGGCAGTTTAAGTAAGGCTGCGGATCAACTCAGTACCAACCAATCGACCATCAGTACCGCGTTAGCCCGCCTAAAAAAAGAGATTGGCCAAGAGCTTTTTGTTCGTAAAGGAAGAGGTGTTACGCCTACTTCTTATGCTCAAAGTTTGTATGAACAAATCAAAACGCCGATTCATGAATTGAATGATGTATTTCAGTCGATGGCTAATTTTGATGAGCAATCCTCTGAACGTAAGTTTGTGATTTCTTCACCTGAGCACTTACAGTGGATTTTACTCAATAGTTTTGCTGCGCTTCCTAATCAAAATCTATCGCTAGAAGTCTTTGACCAACCAGACAGTGATGAGCGTATTTACGAAGACCTTTTGACTCAAGAGTTCGATGCAATGATCGATATTGTGGTACCTGAACACCCAAGCATTGTTAGTGAAACTCTATATGAAGGCGAGTTTGTTATTGTGTGTAGAGAGGATCACCCGAGAATCCAAGGTGAAATCAGCGAAGCGCAATTCATGAATGAAAAGCATGCCGTATTAGATAGAACACGGCGGAAAGTTCGCAGTTTAAATCACTACACATCATTGGATTTATCTAAGCGTAAAATCGTGTTTCACGGGCGCTCACTGTTCAGTAATATCTTGCTATGTAGCCAATCGGATTACATCACCGTAGTGCCTTTATCTATGGCTGTGCAGTTTCAAGAAAGGCTAGGTTTACAGTTGTTTAAGCCACCTTTTGAATATCAGCCTATATCTCACTATTTGATTTGGTTAAAGAAGCAGAATAATGACCCTGCTCATAAATGGTTCCGAGAACAAGTCATCAGTACATCAGATGCGATGTCGAAGACGCTTAAAGGTAGGCGTTTGCGGTTTTAATTGAGAGTCTAACTCGAAGGGAAGCATTGGCTTCCCTTTTTTGTGTCATTGAGTTCGTGCTAGTCATAATATTCATAACAAAAAATTATCACATTGAGAATTTTTGATAATTTCCTTAATTCCTCGCTAAATCGTATTATTTCACTCAGAGATTAGTGGATAACCTCCACTCAAAATCATAACGGCGCCATGCTTGTGGTGCCAATAAGGGTGAAATATGAAATTCCTACACACAATGATCCGAGTTGCTGATTTAGACAAGTCTATCGAGTTCTACACCAAAGTATTAGGCATGAAAGAGCTTGAACGCCACGAAAACAAAGACTACCGCTACACATTGGTTTTTGTTGGCTACGAACAAGGCGGCACGACTATCGAGCTAACGTACAACTGGGATACTAACGAGTACGAGATGGGCAGCGCGTTTGGTCATTTGGCATTGGGTGTGGAAGATATTTACGCCGCATGCGACAAGATCAAATCACTGGGTGGCAACGTCACTCGCGAAGCGGGGCCAGTAAAAGGTGGCTCAACGCACATCGCATTTATCACAGACCCAGATGGCTACCAAATCGAACTGATTCAACTGGGTTAATCGAGGATATAACAATGACAAACGCACTATTTCAACCAATTCAACTTGGTAATATCGAACTTAAAAACCGTATTGTTATGCCACCGATGACGCGTTCTCGCGCAACGCAACCTGGCAATTCAGCAAACGATATGATGGCGGCTTACTACGCTCAACGCGCTTCTGCAGGTTTGATTATCGCTGAAGGCACACAAATTTCACCTATGGGTCAAGGTTACGCTTGGACTCCGGGTATCTACTCTGATGAGCAGATTGCGGGTTGGAAAAAAGTCACCGATGCAGTACATGAAAAAGAGGGCGTTATCTTCGCTCAACTTTGGCATGTAGGCCGTGTAACACACCCAGACAACATTGGTGGTGAACAACCAATTTCGTCTTCTGCACTTAAAGCGGAGAACGTAAAAGTATTCATCGATAATGGCACTGATGAACCGGGTTTTGTGGATGTGGTTGAACCTCGTGAGATGACGAAACAAGACATCAAAAACGTGGTTGGTCAATACCGCCAAGCGGCTTTGAACGCGATTGAAGCGGGCTTTGATGGTATCGAACTTCACGCGGCGAATGGTTACTTGATTAACCAATTCATCGACTCTGAAGCAAACAACCGCACTGACGAATACGGTGGTTCAATTGAAAACCGTTTACGTTTCCTAGGCGAAGTAGTTGAAGCTATGGTTGAAGCGATTGGCTCTGACCGCGTAGGTGTTCGCCTTGCTCCGTTCACATCGTTGAATGGTACGGTTGACGCTACGCCAGTAGAGACTTACACAGCGGCGGCGGTGCTACTTAACCTATACAACATTGTTTATCTGCACGTGGCAGAAGTCGATTGGGACGACGCACCTGAAACGCCAATAGCGTTTAAAGCAGCGGTTCGTAAAGCTTACAATGGCGTGTTGATTTACGCAGGTAAATACGACAGCGAGCGCGGCGAAAAAGCGGTTGCTGAAGGCGTAACTGATATGGTTGGTTTCGGTCGTCCATTCGTCGCAAACCCAGATCTACCCGCTCGTATTCAAAATGGTTACCCATTAGCAGCGCACGATCCAAACACATTGTTTGGTGGTGCTGAAAAAGGTTTAACGGATTACCCAAAATACGCAGGCTAAAAATAGCTGCCTGAAGCAGAGTATTGAGATAATATCTCGATCCTGTTGAATGTTTATAAAAAGCAACCTTGCAGAGTCGGGTTGCTTTTTTTGTTATTGGACCAAGTAAGATGATGAAAGCGATGCGCGGAGAGCTTTATCTCCTATTTGCTACCTTGTTAGCTGGGATTGGATGGATTGCATCTAAGCTGGTAGTGTTAGAAATGCCTGGGCCAGTGTTCATTGGTGTGCGATTCTTCGTCGCGAGTTTGATTCTTTTGCCATTTTGTATTCATCACATTCGTAAGCTTTCGCTTAAGCAGATATTTTCTCTTTGCGGCGTTGGCTTGTTGCTGTCTGCTTCATTGCAGGTATGGGTGTTTGCAGTATCGGTGACAGAAAGCTTGTCGGAAGGGGCATTCATCATGAGCTTAGCCATGATCATTGCACCGTTTGTCTCTTGGATTTTGTTTCGAGTTAAGCCTAATCGTGCGTTTTGGATGTCTTTCCCTATCGCGATTATCGGCATGCTATTGCTGACTCTGGGCAACGGTTGGAATGTAGAGCAGAGTCAGATTTACTTCTTACTAGCATCGATGTTGTTGTCCGTTCACTTTGTGATGAACAAGCGTGTGATTACCAATATCAAGCCTATCGCATCAATCTGTGTGCAACTGTTTGTGGTGGGTGTGAGTGGGTTAGCGTTTGCTTCGATGACTACTCAACCAGAGTTTGAAATAACTCAAACCTTAGTCTTCTGGTTTATCGTCTCTGCGGTGATCGCAACGTCTATTCGTTACTTATTGCAAACTGTCGGTCAGCACTCCGTGAACATGGAAGTGGCGGCATTGATCATGATTCTTGAGCCAGTGTGGACATTGTTATTGAGTGTCAGCGTGTTGGGTGAAACGGTTGAGATGCAAAAGCTACTTGGCGGAGCGGTGATTATTGGTTCGCTATTTTGTTATATCAAATGGTCTAGACGAAAATAAAACACTCGGCGCAAGGCCGAGTGCTCGTTAGCGCATGTTTATAGCTCATTAAGCATGTACTAGCAGTAAGCTCCGGTCACAGTAAGATCAGACTGCTGCGACCATCTTTTGAAGTAGCTTGATCATCTGTTGTTGTTCTTCAGCGTCCAACTCATTCATCAGTTCTTTGTTTAAACGAGTAGGGATTGGAATCAACTGTTCTTCGAGTGCTTTCCCTTTTTCCGTTAAGTAGATTCTGAAAGAACGACGACTGTTTGGATCGGCTCTGCGTTCAACCAGTTCAAGCTTTTCTAACTTGTCTAATGTTCGTGTCGTTGTCGAATTCTCGACTTTGGACTTTGCCGCGATATCACGCTGAGTAATACCTTCCTCTTCCCATAGGCACATCAAGGTTGGCCAGAGCGCAATGGTTAAGCCATGTTCTTTCAATTCTGTGTCGAAATCTTTGCTCGCTTTATTGGCGATCACGTTGATCATCCAACCAAAGCTATTTTGTCTATCAAATTCTTGTGACATTCGTCAGTACCTAATTCTTATGATGACATTACAACTATTGTCATCGTAACTAATACCGATGCAATTAGCACCAACATTGCTTCGTTATTTGATAAAAAAGCGAATTGACTGCTAATTTTGAATTAATCGCGAATCGTGACCTTGGTAATCACAATATCTTCGCAAGGTACATCTTCGTGTCCCCAGCGAGTAGTGGTTGGTGCAAGCGCAATCTTGTTGACCACGTCCATGCCTGCCGATACTTTGCCAAACACTGCGTAACCCCAGCCTGCGTTGCTCGTTGCTGTATGGTCAAGGAAATCATTGTCGTCAAGGTTGATAAAGAACTGCGCCGTTGCAGAATGTGGAGCGTCAGTGCGAGCCATTGCTACAGAGCCAATCACGTTCTTTAGTCCGCGGTTTGCTTCATTGACGATAGGTGCGTGTGTTGGTTTCTCTGTCATGTCGATAGTGTGTCCACCACCTTGAATCATGAAACCCTCAATTACACGGTGAAACGTGGTGCCTTCATAGAAGCCTTCTTGGCAGTATTTAAGGAAGTTTTTTGAACTTACTGGCGCTTTCTCAAGGTTAAGTTCAATTTCGATGTCGCCAAAGTTAGTGGTCAGAATAATCATAAAGGTGCCCAATGTTCGAGTACTAATATTTTGAGTACTACAGAGTAGTGGATGACGTAATAGGGTGCAGTATATGAGAAATAACGACGGATGCCAGTGAACAGTGATTTTGACGTGTATTCAAGGGCGATCTGAATGATCTTCGAGCGTGCGTTGCGCGCTCACTTCACTTGTATAGACAAGAAAGCCAACGAACAGGTCGCTGGCTTTTGAGGTTTTAAAGATTATTGCTTTTGATTAAAGCGTTAGAAGGTAATTTACCAGCTGGTTGTACTCTTCGTAGCTCTTGATTTGATCCGGTTTTACGATGTATTTGTTGTTAACTAATACGCCTGGAACGCCAGTTAATGTGCTCGCATCAAACTGCTTATCAAAACGCTTCTGCATTGAGTTAACTGCGAAACCGTTGTAGGCCGCATCAAACTTCTTCGCATCGATACCGTTATCAATGAAGATCTGGCGCAGTTCCGCTTCGTTTCTTGGAGTCTGTTGCTTCTCGTGAATTTTGGCGAACATTGCTGGAACCATATTGTCTTCAGCGTCGAGTGCAATCATGGTCGCGTAAGCTTTTGCCATAGGCACAGCCATGTCGTTGCCCATAAACGCTACGTGCACTTTTTGAAAGCTTGCTGACTCTGGTAGATCTTGTTTAAGGAACTCAATGACGCCTTCAAATTTGTAGCAATGAGGGCAGTAAAACGAGAAGAACTCGGTAACGACAGGTTTATCTGCTTTCGCTACGTCGAGGATCTTGTAGTGAGTACCTTCTTCAAACTGAGCGGCATTAATTGAAGCGCTCATGATCAGAGCTGCGAATAGGCTAAATAGCTTTTTCATGTGTTATTTCCTAAATTTGGATGTCATTGTTTACAGCGATAGAGCTGTATTAGTAATACGTTGGCAAGCGTTGCCAAACAGGGACAAACAATTAAGAAATAGGAGGGCGGTAAGGAGCTTGTGGCGACATGATCGCCTTGTGTGAAGGCTCTTTCTCGATTAAAGCCAATGAACCAATTTGGGTATCAAAAGACTCTGACACAATCAACGGTGGCATTTTAAGTAAGCATACAGATCCACAGCAGTGGTGTTCTACATTGGGTTGCGCGCTGGAATATGGGAATGAGTCACTGGTGTCGAATGAGGAATCGGTTTTCTGCGATAAGGTTGATAGATTTTGAGTTACCTGCATAGCATTGGCGTTCGCGATACTGTCCACACTTATGGTGGCCACTAACATAGCGAATAGCATAAAAGCATGTACCCAAATTTTGCTTATCAACTTTGGCATGAAGTATTGGTCTTTGTGTCGGAACTAAGGTTGGTATGAATCACATTCTGCAACAGCTAAACAAGAAAGCGTCAAACGAGAGCATAATACATCACTCGTTTGCGCATCTCTAATTAAACCCAACAAAACTTAGCAGAGCTCAACTTTTATTACGCTTGATACTGTTTAAGGAACATCTCGACGCTGGAATTAATGATTATTTGTTTGTGCTGCTTATCCGGAGAGGGCGCATGACCAATGATCTGTGGCCAAAATGCAAAAGATTTCAGCAGGGCGATAAACTGAGTGGATGCAAACAATGGGTCGAGTTCAACCAAACGACCATCAGCCAATGCCGCTTTGATCCAAGTCGTCAGGCCGCTTTCTGCTTGAGAATATTTTTCCATCGCTTGATGCGCGAGTTCTGCGTTATGAAAATATTCAGAGAACAGTACACGAGATAAGTCGATAAAACCTTCAGACTCGAGAAGCTCAAGTTCTTGGGTGGCTATAGAGACAAGTTGTTCATCTAGCGGTTGTTCGGCTTGATAGGGGAACTGAGTCGCTGCGAGTGTTTTGCTCCAAATGCTGTCTAAAATCTCATCCAGTAGCAGTTCTTTACTCGCAAAGTGATTGTAAACCGTGCGCTTTGATACTTCCGCGCGGCTCGATATTTTATCCATGCTGGTGGCTTTATAGCCATGCTCGGTAAACTCTGCGATGGCAGCGGCCACGATAGATTCGCGTTTTCTTTGGCTTAGTGTTTTTTTTACCGTCATCTGGATATTACTCAATATGTCGCGGTTAGCATTGCATACTCTAATTTTACACCAGTAAGTTTACTTTTAGAATACCAATCAGTGTATTGGTAATTAGCACGCTAGCACCTGAATCGCTTTGCAATGAACTGCGGGTGTCATAGAATCGAAAACGTATTCGAATTTTATTGATATCAACGGAAGAGAATAAACAATCAATGAGTAGTATTTTAGAGTGTATTCGTACAGTTGGACGAGGGGAAAGAGGTCGTAAGCCTTTGTCGTTCGAACAAGCCTACCGCATCATGGATGAGTATTTAAGCGGAGAGGTCGGTGACGACCAAATGGCTATGCTACTGATGTTGATTCGTGTGCAGAATGAAACCAATGAAGAAATCGCAGGCTTTGTAAAAGCGTTTCAATCTCGAGTGCCAGACTTAGGTGCTGATATCGATTGGCCGTGTTATGCAGGTAAGCGTAACGATAACGCCAGTGGAAAGCCTTGGAACCTGTTGGCAGCAAAAATTCTAGCTGACAACGGCTATAAAGTATTAATGCATGGCTACATGGACAAACCCAGTGGTCGTACGCATGCCGAAACACATTTAGAATGTGTCGGCGTTCGCAGCGCGCAAGATCCGCAAGACGCAAAGCAGATTCTAGAAGCCGATGGTATTGCTTACTTGCCTTTGGCGAACTTCGCCCCACAAGCTCAAACTATGATTGGTTGGAAACATCGTTATGGACTGAGAACTCCGATTAATACCGTTGTTCGTGCATTGAACCCTGGTGGTGGACGTTTAGGCTTGCGTGGCAGCTTTCACCCTGGATTCCCACAGCTTCATGCAGAAGTTGAGCATGTGATTGGCAATAAATCCCACTCGGTGATTTCATTTAAAGGCATGAATGGCGAATCAGAATACAACCCCAAGGTAAGCCAAACTGTCTGGATGAGTTCTCCTGAAAAGGTGGAATCTTTCTACTGGGAAGGCACGATGAATGCTGAGCTGCCTCTGCCTTCTGAATGTGTACTGGGTACACCGGAAGATGAGATGGAGCTGATGGCGAATAGTGTTGTGGATAGTATGACGGCGATTTTATTCGCAGAAACGCACGATAAGGCTGAAGCTTACTCAAAGGCAGCGCGTTTGTGGGAAGCCTATTGCACTCGTTAGTAGCTACTAGCCAGTCCTTAAGAGCTAGCAAATAACGTATAGCGATTGAAATCGTGAATGAGAAGGTCAGCGAATGCTGGCCTTTTTCGTATATTTACCGTGGTCGGTATTCGCTGTTGAATTAAGTAGGCAATCATTGTCAAGGTGATTGCCTACTCATAACATGTTATTCAACGGTGTTCTGTGCTGTTGACCATGCTGCTTAAGCTTGCCGAACAAGACATGCGTTATGAGTGCGCTATTTTAGGAATAGGCCGAAGTCGATCTCTTGTTCTCTTCCGTATTTAACCAGTTTCACTTTCAAGTTGTGTTCTGCTGCAAGATCAATAGCTAAGTTAGACATGCGCTTTATCTCATTAAAACAGCTTGAGATTAGGGGCTTTTCTTGGTTGTCGACAGTAGCGATAAGTGTGTTCTCTGTACCTTCGTTGTCTGCATAAACATACGCGTACATGTTGTTGTCGTGTTGCATAAATTACCTAAGTTGAGCTTTTTATTATTAGAGTGATGAAGGTTACAGTATTTATGTATTCAGGCTAGCTTATGGGAGGAATCAAAGGTAAGAGTTTGTAAGCGGTGTTTAAATTTTTGCTTCATAGGCATGCGTGCAAGCCTTTTGTTACCTCGTTTTTTGCTTTGGTAGGTTTTGCCTATCAATAAAATTGTTGAAATCCATTTAGTAAAATCAAGATTTTAGACAACAATTAAGGTAACACGATAGAAAAATCGATAACAAAACGTATTTTAGGGAGAACGCAATGCATTCTATTAAAGTGAAAGATTACATGACGCCGCAGGTTGTGACATTCACTCCTGATATGCCGTTAAGTCTCGCGTTAGACAGAGTAATGCGCAGCCATCATATGGGTGGTCCAGTCATTGATGATAATGAACAAGTGATTGGTTTCCTTTCTGAACAAGATTTACTCGAGAAGTTAGTGAAGGTGAGCTATTTCTGCCAAGACACGCATATTGTAGGTGATTGTATGTACCAAGAAGTTCTCTCGGTATCACCTGAGTTATCCATTATTGAATTGGCAGATATGATGCAAGTTGGAAAACCCAAAGCTTATCCGGTACTCGATAACAAAAAGCTAGTGGGTATGATTACTCGAACCGATGTTTTGAGAGCAATCGGCAAGAACTTAGATGAATGCTTTAAACATCAGGTATAGTTTTAAACATCATGTATAGTGGTGTGTTAAGAACGATTATTTTTCTCAATACCCTCAATTGAAAAGGCGCACTAGCGCCTTTTTTCTTTGTAGAGCTTTTCTTGGTGGATCTTTTTTGTCGATCCCCTAGTTTGTGGCTGACTAGCTTATAGAGCTTTATTTTGTGGTGTTCCAACTTTTGGAGGTTTCATGTCAAATCAAACTGCGAAGTTTGTAGAAGGTTCAACGATGCGCCACATATTGGTGATGTCGGGGGCTGGCTCTGTTGGTTTGATGGCGTTATTCGTGGTCGATTTACTCGATATGTTGTTCATCAGTATGTTGGGACAAGTCGAATTGGCCGCGGCTGTTGGTTTTGCAGGCACACTGACATTTTTCTCTACCTCCGTTTCGATCGGTACTTCTATTGCTATGGGTGCGTTGGTTTCCAAAGCTATTGGTTCAAAGAATCAAGAACACGCTCGAAACCTCGCCACGAGTATTATGCTGACCGCTTTTGTCATCAGTTTGACGATTACTGCGGTGATGTTCGCCTATATCCCAGAGCTGCTTGCTGCGATTGGTGCAAAGGGGGTGGCCGCAGAGCGGGCGCAAGCTTACCTGCAGATCTTATTGCCAAGCGGGCCATTTCTAGCGCTAGCGATGGCTGCGGGTGCAGGCTTGAGAGCCGCGGGGGATGCCAAACGTTCGATGTGGGCGACCTTGTCGGGCGGCATTGTTAACGCGATTCTCGACCCTTTGTTTATTTTTGGTTTTGGTTGGAACATCGAAGGGGCGGCTATCGCTTCTGTCTTTGCTCGTTTTTCGGTGCTCTTTTTCTCGCTTTACCCTTTGATTCGCAGTCACCAGCTGGTGGCTCCCCCTTCTCTTGTACAATGGCGCATTAATATTCGACCAATATTGGCTATTGCGCTGCCTGCTATTATCACCAATACCGCAACGCCTATCGGTAATGCGATTGTAACGACGGGGATTGCACAATACGGAGAGGATTTTGTCGCGGGCTTTGCTGTGATAGGTCGTCTGACGCCGGTTTGTTTTGCGGTTATCTTTGCTTTGTCTGGCGCTGTGGGCCCTATCATTGGGCAAAACTTTGGTGCAGAGCGAATGGACAGAGTAAAAGAAACACTCAACAACTCATTGTTGGTTACTACGGCGTACACCATCGCCGTTTGTATTCTCTTATACTTTGTCCAAGACTATGTGATCCAAGGCTTTAGCCTACAAGGTGATGCAGCAATTATTGTTGCCGCATTCTGTACCTATGTGGCGTTAACCTTCACCTTCAACGGCGCACTGTTTGTTGCCAACACGTCTTTTAATAACTTAGGTAAACCGCTTTACTCGACAGCACTGAATCTGGGTAAAGCCACTCTCGGTACATTGCCGTTCGTTTACTTAGGCTCGCAATGGTATGGCGCATTGGGTGTGCTGTATGGGCAAGCCTTGGGCAATGTTTTGTTCGGAATACTCGGTACCCTAGTGCTTCGCTATCATATTGCAGAGCTTATGCAAGGTTCCCAAGTTGATCCTGTAGAAGACGATGTGTCGATAGTCAGCTTGAATACACAACCATTCTGTTCACATGATGCCGTTCTTATTGATGATGTATCGGCGAACAGAGAAGAGTGTAAAGAGCTCAAGTCGCAATAACAGCGACACTCCAATATAGATTAGTTGGTTTGTAAATTTCTTCTTGGTCTTGGACAATTTGTTCTTGACCTTGGAGTAGTCTCCAAGGTTTATACTTTTGTTGAACTTAAGGTTCTGTTGCTCATGAGTGAGCAATAACCTCAAGGCTTTTGAGTATTAAGGAGATACATTATGTGCGCAAAACACGCAGCGTGCCGCTCAACAAAAGTGGACGTTCAACCACAAGCGACTGGAGCAAGTTGCTCTAGCCCTAAAATTTCAAGCATTACCGCAGCAGGTACTTCATCTTCATGTTGCAGCTCTTCTGCTACTGCGTCTTCATCGTCAGGAGATGATTGTTGTGGTTCAGACAGTGGAGAAGAAGACAGTCAGTCCTCTACTCAAACTTTAAATGCCCAATTTTCTAAAAGTTGGTTGGTCTCAGGAATGGACTGCCCAGCTTGTGCTAAAAAAATAGAGAAAGCCGTTAGTAACATTGAAGGTGTTATTCAAGCCAAAGTTCTCTTTGCCACCGAAAAGCTAGTTGTGAAATTCGACAATGAAAGTCTTGCCGACACCATTGAACAGGTCTCTATCAAAACGGGCTTCCCTCTTTCGGAAGTTGGTTCTAAAAAAGAAAAACAGCACCCCGAGACTTTTTGGCAAGCTCATATCCAACCTAATTTACAAATTATAGCGATTGCAGCCGCAATGCTCTTCGCAGCACTGTTGAAAAGTACTTCTCCTCAACTAAGTGAAGGTTTGTTTACCGTAACCTGTTTGCTTGGTTTGTATCCAGTGGCCAAGAAAGCAGTTCAGTTGGCACGTTCAGGTACGCCGTTTGCAATCGAAACCTTAATGAGTGTTGCCGCGCTCGGTGCTTTATACCTTGGCGAAACCGCTGAAGCTGCGATGGTTCTGTTACTGTTTTTGATTGGTGAGCGTCTAGAGGCATTTGCTTCATCAAGAGCAAGAAGTGGTGTTCAAGCCTTAATGGCATTGGTGCCAGAAAATGCCACCAAGATTATCAACGGCGACCGTGTTGACGTTGCAGTAAGTGAACTTGCTCCTGGTGACGTGATTGAAGTGGCGGCGGGTTCTCGTTTACCTGCTGATGGTCAACTTATTACCGACGCTGCGAGCTTTGATGAAAGTGCGCTAACGGGTGAGTCTGTTCCTGTCGAACATATAGCAGGCAACAGAATCATGGCTGGTGCTGTGGTGGTCGATAAAGTCGTTCGTATCACCATCACGTCAAAACAGGGTGAGAATGCGATCGACCGTATTCTTCACTTGATTGAAGAAGCAGAATCTCGTAAAGCACCGCTTGAACGTTTCCTCGATAAGTTTAGCCGCTGGTACACACCACTAATGATGTTGGTGGCTCTTTTGGTCATCATCACCCCACCATTGCTGTTCGCGCAGCCTTGGGAAACCTGGGTTTACCGAGGTCTAGCTCTATTGTTGATTGCTTGTCCGTGTGCGTTGGTTATCTCGACACCTGCTGCAATTACTTCTGGTTTAGCAGCAGCGGCGAAACGTGGCGCATTAATTAAAGGCGGCGCGGCACTAGAGCAGTTAGGGAAAATTCAAACGATTGCCTTTGATAAGACAGGTACGCTGACTGAAGGCAAGCCTCAGGTTACGGATATTCAACCTCTATCAGGTTGGAAACAAGACGCTATGCTTCGTGTAGTTGGGGCGATTGAAGTTGGTTCGACTCATCCTTTGGCGCAATCGCTTGTCGCTAAAGTTAAAGAGCTGAATGTTGAGATCCCTGAGTCACACAACAAGAAAGCGCTCATTGGTAGCGGTGTTGAAGGCGATGTCGATGGTGTTAAGTATCAGGTTTTATCACCGTCTAAAGTCACGTTCGCTCTTGGACCCGATGTGGTTTCTCAGGTAGAAGCATTAGAAGGCGAGGGCAAGACGGTTGTGGTTGCTCTTGAGCTTAAAGATCTAGAAGAGTCAACAGAACAAGCTACGACTGTGATTGGTTTGATTGCTTGGCAAGATACGTTACGTAGTGACGCTAAGCTTGCGATTGAACGACTTAATGACTTGGGTATTCAATCTATCATGCTCACAGGGGACAACCCACGAAGTGCAGCAGCGATCAGCAGCAAAATTGGTATGCAATATAAAGCGAGCCTGCTTCCAAGTGACAAAGTGTCTTATGTTGAAGAGTTATCTCAACAGTCACACGTTGCTATGGTCGGTGATGGCATCAACGATGCGCCAGCAATGAAAACGGCGAATGTAGGTATTGCTATGGGTGGTGGTACTGATGTTGCGCTTGAAACGGCAGATTCAGCACTGACTCACAACCGTTTAACTGAGCTGCCCGCGATGATTGAATTGTCGCAAGCGACCATGAATAACATTCGTCAAAACGTAGCACTAGCGCTCGGTTTGAAAGGTGTGTTCTTGGTGACCAGTTTGCTTGGTATTACCGGGCTTTGGGTTGCCGTTCTTGCAGATAGTGGCGCGACAGCACTGGTGACACTCAACGCACTGCGCCTGCTTCGATTCAAGTCTAAAGTGGATTAAGTTCAGCTCTCAGACATAGACGCTCTTAATTTTAAAAGCGTCTTATATAAGAAGCATCTCGCATAAAAACGCCTTTATCGGTCATACGTTAAAGGCGTTTTTTGTCTCATTAGTATGCAACGCAGCCGTTCGGATTGCTTATTTTTGTGATGCCAATCGGTTTTTCGTGAAACCTGAAATGTTGTTGCGATCATTGGTGTGATGTTCGTCACTTCATTTCATTATGAGCTTGGTTAGAGTGTGTTCGTACCCCACGAATTTACTATGAGCTTAAATAAGGGTAAAAAGCCCAATAAGCCAAAAGGAGCGAACTATGTCTCAAGCTGTTTTCCACTTAGGTGTTACTGAAGCAGATCTTAACGGTGCTACTCTTGCGATCATTCCTGGTGATCCTGCTCGTGTGCAAAAAATTGCAGAAGAGATGGAGAATCCCGTATTTCTTGCGAGTCACCGTGAATACACGCTTTACCGCGCAGAGCTAGACGGTAAGCCAGTTGTTGTATGTTCAACAGGTATCGGCGGCCCATCTACTTCTATCGCAGTTGAAGAGCTTGCTCAGCTTGGCGTTCGTACTTTCCTACGTGTTGGGACGACTGGTGCGATCCAACCTCACGTAAACGTGGGTGACATGATTGTTTCTACGGGTTCTGTTCGTCTAGACGGCGCTAGTCTGCACTTCGCTCCTATGGAGTTCCCAGCAGTTGCTGATTTCGAAGTTGCTACAGCAATGAAAGCAGCAGTTGAAGAATCAGGCGCAGCAGTTCACATGGGCGTAACCGCTTCAAGTGACACTTTCTACCCAGGTCAAGAGCGCTACGACACGTTCTCTGGTCGCGTGGTTAAGCGTTTCCAAGGTTCTATGCAAGAATGGCAAGACATGGGTGTTCTTAACTTCGAAATGGAATCTGCAACGCTACTAACAATGTGTGCAAGTTCTGGTTTGAAAGCAGGTTGTGTTGCTGGTGTGATCATCAACCGTACTCAAAAAGAGATACCTGATCACGAGACACTAAAAGTAACGGAAGCGCGCTCAATCAAAGTGGTTGTAGAAGCTGCTCGTAAAATGCTTTAAGTTTTCAAGTGCTTTAAGTCTTAAAACGACTTCAAATTTTGAAAATGGCCACATCGAATGATGTGGCCATTTTTTTGCGTGTTTACAAGTCCTTTGAGCTTTTTACCTTGTCAATACGGGCGGGGTAGTGGATATAAGTCATTTACTACGATTGGCATAATCGTTACGGGTACAAAAAAGGCGAGTGACTTAAGCGGTCATTCGCCTTTTTGTTTTTTGAGAATTCGATATGTTCGAGTTTCTTAAATTAGCACTCTAAATCTTCATCACCACCGGCAGCGGTAAACCATGCCGCGAGATGTGTTTTAAGATCTTTTAATTCGTCAGGGCCAATCAATGCTAGGCCAAGATCTTCTGCTCGTGTGATGTCATTATGACGAAGAGGGCGGAAGCTCACCAACATTGCACGGGCCTGTAGGCCACCTAGCAGGTCTCTGAGCGATTCCAGCTTGTACAAGGTATCATCGCCATCATCTCGCATACCTTTGGTCTTACACTCGATGATGTGCAGCTTATTGTTCACTACAGAAGCAACATCAAGCTCATTACGAACTTCGCGCTCACCGAGCTGACGATAAACCTGAACATTCAAAGAGCGATCTTGAATGGTCGGCATGTCATCTTGGATCTGCTTAACGGTGCTATGAACCAATGTTTCAAGCCATTCGCCGTTTGAGAAGCGTCGCGCGTCTTCATTGGCAAACGTCAAAATACCATTGTCATAAGTGGCAATCTTAGCTTCAACCAAATCGCTCAACAGCATGTTCAGCTCGCGATAACCTTGTTGCTTCTCAGACAAGCCCACATCAAGCCTCTGTTCTTTACGGCAGGTTGTTGCAAGGTAGTTCAATGTAGCAAGACCTGGGCCTAATTCTAATGCGTTACTTGCCCAACGCTCACCCAGTTCATACAGTTTTTGGTCAAGTTGCGGAGACAGTTGTACATCGCTGAATTCACCACGAGCACCGAATACCGTTAAGTAGTCATCGATAGTGATGCGGTCTTGAACTTGTGCGTCTTCTTTACCATTCGGGTAAAGCCAGCACAGTTTGTCACTGTTTGGTTCAACAACAAAGATTGGCCAGTGGTAAGTACGAAATACTTCGTAGACAGACAGTAGGCGGTGACGAAGGCCACAACTTGCGTTGAGCTTCACTTCTTGTCCCCGAGCTTTTAAGTCTTCAGCAAGGTTTTGGATCGATTCTTTAATTGCAGAGGTGTTTACGATAGTTGGAATCTCGAAAAATTCACTCGTAATATCACGCTTCTGCAAAACGCTGTCTAAGCGTTGATAGATACTGATTTGATTTTTGTCACCGATGAACACGATGTGAGTGCTGATCGTTCGGTTGTCGAGTAGTGGGGTGATCAACCGAATGGGGTCTTGATCGATAATGCCAACATGAACAGCCATATAAATTCCTTAATAGCGGCTCGCTCATAAAGGTGAAAGAAAAACGGGAAGCAGCAAGCCTTTATAATCATATAATGACAAAGCTCATAAAAAACAAGGGCAACCCTTGATAAAAGTTGCCCTTGTTCAATTAGTTATCACTATTGGGTGAGATATCCCAACATTTCAGGTGAATATCTATTGGTTCTTCGTTTACTTATAGCTTGAATTGATGAACTAAATCGCCTTGCTGGTTTGCCAGAATTGTTAGGTTTTGGCTTGCCTCTGCAATTGATGACATCGCTTGATAACTCTTATCAGCAATCTGGTTGATGTCTTCAATGTTACGCGCGATATCACCCGAAGTTTCACTCTGCTCAGCCGCGGCTTGAGAAATGTGCGTACTCATTCGACTGATTTCTAGAATCAATGCCTGAATTTCTTCCATAGCACTATTAGCACTTGAAGCTTGTTCAACCGACATATCCATATCGCTCATGCAGCTTTCAATCACATTGCTTGCTGTTTTAGAACTTGATTGTAGGTTACTGATCATGGTCTCAATTTCAGACGTCGATTGAGTTGTCTTTTGTGCCAGTACTCGGACTTCATCTGCAACTACAGCAAATCCACGGCCTTGTTCACCTGCGCGCGCGGCTTCGATTGCTGCGTTGAGTGCAAGTAGGTTGGTTTGATCTGCAATACCACGAATAACATCGAGGATAGAGCCAATCTGGCTACTCATTTGTTGTAGCTCGCCTACAGCACCCACGGATTCAGTCAGGCGCACCTCAAGCTGATTAATGGTACTGATGTTGGTGTTCATGACCTGACGACCTGATTCAGAAGCCGATTCTACTTGTTGAACCATAGTTAATGAGCTTTGTGCACTGTTTGCTACTTCTTGTACAGAGTGAGACATTTGTGTCATTGCCGTTGCGACAGTTGCTGTTTGTTCACGCTGGCTGTTCAATTGAGCCTGTGTCTCAGAAGAGGTTTTTTGGTTTACGCTTGCAGTATTGGTTAGGTCATCTGAAGCGTCATTCAGTTTCACCAGAATATTGTGCAGGTTGTCGGCTAAGGTATTGATGTGACGGCTTACTCGGCTGAATTCGTTGTCGTATCGAATATCGATACGCTGAGTCATATCTCCTTCGGTCAGGCCTTCTAATGTACCGAGGATGCGCGTTAGTGGTTCTCTTACACTATGTGCAATGTGGTAACCAATTGCTGCAGCGAATACGGTGACAACAATGCCAATTGCAATCGCTTTGAATAGACCGTTGTCGTAGATGCTGCTCGCATCTGCTAATGATGAGTTGAGTTGCTCTTCCGCTGTGACGTTGAAAGAATCCAGTACCGCCATTGCTTGGTCGACCTCAACGGCTAGATTAGCAATGTTGATGTACAAGGCTTCTTTCGCTTTCAGATAATTATTATGCTTATCTAAAACACCGCCTTTTTGTCCCACGTCTTTGGTGAAGTTTTTAACCGATTCATCGAAAACATTTTTTATCGCAGGCAATTGTGTCGCTAAGCCACGGTACGCGTAGTTTAGGTGGGTAACGGCCTTTTTGTTTTGGTTAACGGCTTTTTGTACGAAGGCAACATCAGAACTTGCTAGTGCATCAGAGGTAATCACCTCGGCGTCTTGTAGTTTAATAAAGTAGCTCTTTGCCATCACTTTTACAGAGATGCTTTTTTGGTCGGCAACGTACTCTTTCATGCCAACGGTCAATTCTGAATGTAAGCGTTGGAAATCACGTGATGCTTTTTGTACTTGCTCTTGCGCCTCAAACATAGCGATATAATTGTTCATCGCTTCATCTGCTTCGGTGAAGTAACGTTCTTCCATCGCTCTTAATTGCGTGATGCGCTCAGTGAGCGAGGTATTGTCTTGGCTTGCTGTTTCTAGGCTACCTAGAACTTCAGAAAAAGCGTTTTGTGATGCAGCAAACTCTGTACGCATTGCAGACATACGCTCAGAATTTTGTGTGGTTAAGAAGTCTTTAAATGACTTGTCAGCGGAAAGTAATTGGACACTTGTTTGGTTTGAAAGCGCAACCAGCGGCAATGATACTTTTGAGACGCTCTCAAAATTGCTATGTATCTGATTCATGCTGCTCATCATGATGGTTATCGTGACTGCGAACATGATGATGATCAGTGCGAAACCAGCGTACATACGCTTGATCACAGATCCCTTCATGACTTTCTCCCTAAATAAATGTGGACCTAATACCAGGTCAAAACAAAACTAACAAAATTATCAGGATTCTATTGAGCTCGGCTTACGCATTTTATGACGCACACGTCAAAAATAGCCCTTTGTCCTAGCCAATATGCCGTTCTTGAGAGATAAGGCGTGTTTTTTTTTGATTTGAACGGTGTTTTTTATTATGCTTTAAAGCAGGTTTATTGTGGTTTGATGCGGCATAGCGCATACTCAAAGCATTAAAAAATAAATGTTTTATCGGAGAGACACATGGCTGAAGAAACCATTTTTAGTAAGATCATCAATAAAGAAATTCCAGCTGATTTGCTATACCAAGACGATTTAGTAACCGCATTTCGCGATATTAACCCTCGTGCTCCTAGTCATATTCTAATTATTCCTAACAAGCTGATTCCAACAACGAATGATGTTGAAGCGGAAGATGAAGCAATGATGGGACGTATGTTTACTGTTGCTCGTAAGTTAGCAAAAGAAGAAGGCATTGCAGAAGATGGCTATCGTCTTATTGTGAACTGCAATTCTCACGGTGGCCAAGAGGTTTACCATATTCACATGCATTTGGTTGGTGGCCGCCCACTTGGCCCGCTTTTAATGAGCTAATTAAAAGGCTAATAAGCTAACGAAACAGTTAATGATCTCATTAATACAAGTTAATGGTTAATTAACATAAACAGCGAGTTGGAAAATTTGTTGTTTGTATGCCAACTTTTAGTTTTATCTGTTGTCTGAATATCGGCATCGATTAGGTAGAGCCTAAAAAGCAAGGTATCCACTTGCTTAAGATCCTTTTAACAAAGTTGGCATTTTAAACATGCACGGAGACGATAAGTGAAGCACCAGTTTAGATTCGCTTCCATTGCCCTGTTATCGGCGTTGACAGCGGGTTGTGCGAATATGTCGGCAGGGAGCCTGTTCAGTCATTACAGCGCGCAAAACAAAGAAATTTACCAAGCAGTCAAGTCTGGGGATTATTCAACGGCTCAACAAGAGTTACCAGATTACGTAGCAGGTGACATTCTTGATAACTTTGAAAAAGGTAGAATTAATCTACTTGATCAAAAATATCCTGAGAGTAAGTCGTCGCTCGAACTGGCCGATCAGGCAGTAAAAGATCAGCAAAGTAAAGCGGTGATCTCTGTATCAGACAGTGCAACCAGTGTCGGCGCGTTGGCTGTGAATGACAATATTACCGAGTATGTGCCAGCCGATTATGAGTTGGGCTTTCTGCATTTATATCTTGGTTTGAATTATTTAAAGAAAAACGACTTAGAAGGTGCGGTGATCGAAATGCGTCGTGCTAACCAAGTTCAGGAACAAGCCAAGAAGCAACGTGAAGCTGAGTTAGAAAGTGCTGCAAGCGATGCAAAATCTCAAGGGTTGTCTGCCAACGTGGGTAGTATTCTTGCGAATTATCCTGATGCGGGTAAAAAGCTGCAATCTGTGCAAAATGCGTATTTGATGTTTTTGTCTGGTCTGCTTTACGAAGCATCTAACGATCTGAACAGCGCTTATGTGGACTATCGACGTGCTTTGGCCATCATGCCTGAGAATCAAGAAATCATCGATAGAACCATGGCAACAGCTGCTCGCTTAGGCATGCGACAAGATTTAGCAACACTGAAAAGGCGCTACAAACAGTCATCTAAGTTAGGGGCAAGCGAAGGGCGAGTAATTGTGCTTCAAGAACAAAGTGCAGTTCAAGCGATGGACAGTTGGCGATTAGATTTACCTATTTATGACAGTCGCGATCAGGGCGCAATATACTCTCTGGCGCTGCCATATTATCCGAGCCAAAGCGTAGAACGCTTTTCTGCGCTACGAATCAGCGGGCAACCGTTGTCTGAGCATTTGATTACGGATGTGAATGCGATGGCGCAGAATGATTTATCTGAACGTATGACGAGCATTGTTATTCGCCAAGCGTTACGTGTGGTCGCGAAAGACCGCATCCGTAAAGAAGCAACTCAAGGTAACGATGTCGGTAACATTTTGTTCAATGTCTGGAATGCATTCACGGAACAACCAGACACTCGAAGCTGGCAATCTTTACCTGCGGAAATAAAGACCAGCACGTTTGTAGCAAACAGTGGTCAATATACGTTAGAAGCGGGCACTAAAACGTATGACTTTGATATTCGAGAAGGGCAGACCACTTTGGTGTGGATTTCTCGACAAGGAAACAATGCAACAATGTGGCATAAACAGCTAGGGAGGCTGTAATGAAAAAGTGGTTAGTGAGCTTAGCAGCGGTTATGGCTCTGGCTGGTTGTGCTGATAATACAGCTGGCGTAAGGGTAGATAGTCAAACTCAGAACGTTTTCTTTGGTGATAAGGTATTGGGTAGCCGCTTACAGGTTGAAGATATCCGAACTGACCTCGTCGACGGTCATACGCGAGGAATCGTGCGTTTAAACAGTAACTATAAAGGCGATCAACATATCCTTTATCGCTTTTACTGGTACGACGATGCTGGTCTTGAGGTCAACCTAAAGCAAGGCCCTTGGAAGCAAGCGATTGTTCGTGGCTTTGAAAGTATTTCGTTGTCGGAAGTGTCGGTAAATCCGAAAGCGACTCAGTTCAGAGTTCAGTTCAGAGAGCAGTAAACTTTCGTTTGGAACCGCTCATATTTAGAGTGGTTCCAAGCTTTATAGCAAAGACGAGATAGAACGGGTCTAAGGATTCGAAAATACAAAAATTTAAGAGAGTGGGTAACCCCGCTTAGTGATTAGTTAAGGAAACAAAATGAAAAAGAGTGTCATTGCGCTACTAGGTTTAGCGGTTATTTTAGGCGGTTGTTCAAACAAGGTAAGCTACGGTGATGCACAATCAGTAGAAACCACGACAATCGATTTCGGTTCAACTGACCTTCAAACGATTGCGGGCGAAATGGTCGATAGCATGATGGCGTCTGGTTCTGTGTCTTACATTACTCGTGATCAACGCCCAATCGTGTTCGTAGAGCGAATCAAGAACAAAACAAGTGAGCACATCGATACTGAGTCAATCACTGATACCATCAGTACTAAAATGCTGAACTCTGGTAAGTTCCGTTTCGTTGATATGGACCGTGTAGAGTCTGTTCGTGAACAGTTGAACTTCCAAAATAACGATGAGCTTGTAAATCAAAGCTCAGCAATCCAATTTGGTAAAATGGTTGGTGCTCAGTACATGTTGTACGGCAACCTATCAAGCATCGTTAAGAAAGCGGGCAGCGACGAAGACGTATACTACAAAATGACTATGCGCCTAATGGATCTTGAGTCTGGCTTGATTGAGTGGGCTGACGAGACTGAAATCCGTAAGCAACAATCTAAGAGCTTACTGGGCTTTTAATTAAGTTTACTTGGCTTCTAATTAGCTTACTGGGTTTTTAATTTAGCTTATTGAGCTTCTTAAATGGTTTAGTGTGCTATTAACTTGGCTTAGTCATGCCTCAACGCAGTACATGTTATTTGCTGTGATTGGTATTAATGAAGAGGCACTGGCTTTTGGTCAGTGCCTTTTTTTTAGGGAAATTAAGACGTTTATAGGGCAGTTAAGACGTCTATAGGGAGTAAATATGGCGATTTTTTCTTGGTCTGAAGCAAAGCTTCTTGATACCAGTTTGAGTTCTCTTGATGGCTACTTTTCTGAGCCTCCAATCAGAGCACAGACACTGACAGGTGGGTTGACTAATCGATGTTGGAAATTGGTTTTAGCCGATGGCACCGCGTATGTTTGGCGTCCAATTACCCCCATCACCAAAGCGTTCTTCATCTCTCGCCATGAAGAGTATCAAGTACTGTCTGCTATTGAGCGCCTAGATATCGGACCAAGTCCGATAGTGGTCAATGAGCAAGGCTTACTGGTTGAATGGATCGCGGGTGAGACGTTGTACGAAGGACTCGAGCAGGATGATTTACTGAAGACGCTGATCTCAGTGCATTTGGTTAATACTGCGCGACTGCCGCTCCAACCGTTCAGTTATACGGCTCGAGTTGACCACTACTGGCTTCAGCTTGATGCGGTTCATAAGACTGAAACCTGCACTAAGATTTATCAAGAGTGGCGCGTGGCTCCAAGTATCCCAAGTGTAGACCTGTCTTTGTGTCATTTTGATCTCGGTGGCTATAACCTTGTTAAGAACCACGATGGGATTAAGATCATTGACTGGGAATACGCAGCGCTAGCAGACCCAAGGCTTGATCTTACGCTGACTATTGCTGTTGCCCGATTACCAGTTACAGAAGCTGTTAATAAGTACTGTCAGCTAAGAGGTATCCATGATCCCCAATCGTGGCTTGACGGCGTAGAAGCCTGGTTACCAAGAAGCCAAATGATGGCAATGCTGTGGTATTTACTTGCTCATCAGCTATGGGGCGATGACAGTTATCTGCGTGAAGCAGAGGCTCTTAGTCACACTTTATGTAGCTATGATCACGTTTAGGAAGTGAAAAATATAATTTCAGAGGTCTTCCCTTTAAAACCTTGTTTTTCGTGTTAGATTGATCAAAACGTACCAATATTCAATGGGGGAGGTACAATGATTATCTATCTACACGGCTTCGACTCAACAAGCCCGGGCAATCACGAAAAAATACTGCAGTTGCAATTCATTGATGATGACGTTCGTTTCATCAACTACAGTACTTTGCATCCAAAACACGATATGCAGCATTTGCTAAAAGAAGTGCATAAAGTGATAGAGCAATCCGATGATCCACATCCAATCATTTGTGGTGTAGGTTTGGGTGGTTTTTGGTCTGAGCGTATTGGTTTCTTATGTGGGATTAAGCAGGTGGTGTTCAACCCTAATCTGCACCCTGAGAACAACATGGTAGGTCGAATTGATCGCCCAGAAGAGTACGAAGACATCGCGACTAAGTGTGTCGCTCAGTATCGTATGAAGAACAAAGGACGCTGTTTAGTGGTGCTTTCTCGTGAAGATGAAATTCACGACAATACGAAAACAGCTTCTGCTCTAGAAGATTACTACGAAGTTGTCTGGGACGAAAAAGAGAGTCATAAGTTCAAAAAGATCTCTCAACACTTACAGGCAATGAAGGCGTTTAAAAACGCTTAAGGATTACCGCCATTTTATAAAACAGCACTCAATTGAGTGCTGTTTTTTTATCCAAATTAGCAAGCGATGCCCGAAGGGTTCGAGCTGAGCACCCCGCAAAAAGCGTTTTACTCTTTGTTGAGGGAGATTTGCTTAGAATGACCAGGCTACTTCCCCCTTGCCGCGATTAAAACGCTTTTATATCGAACGAAATTTGACCGTGAAAGGTCAATGCGCCCTAGTCATATAGATTTTATCGATGAGTTTGCGCAAACGTTAACTAATCAGTCACGAATCCTCATTGTGGGTAAGGATTTTTGTTGCGGTCATCTTTTTGCTATATATAATGTTCTAAAGCAAAATATTTTGATAAATGTCAAAAAAAATTGAGAGCGAGTGATAAAACTTGCCCATAATTTGTGCTCTGCCTCTCAGGTAGGCACCTTTTTCATCCACGTGAGCAAAGTGGCAAACCAATGTTTGTTGCTTGTAATCCCTCTAACTACTCAGTGAGCTGTTGTTACTTATTATCACAGTCATCAAATGAGCCGCAGCCTTTGGAATTGAGGCCGAGTAGATACATAGAATTTATCGGTTGGAGTAATCGAGCCGAACCCCATTTATTCATTTTGTAGAGGATTGTCATTGTGACAAAAATTATCGTAGTAGGCGGCGGTGCTGGTGGTTTAGAACTAGCAACTAAGCTAGGCCGCACTTTAGGTCGTAAGAAACGTGCCCAGATTACTCTGGTAGACCGTAAAGCAAGCCACCTATGGAAACCATTGCTTCATGAAGTAGCCACTGGCTCATTGGATGAAGGTGTTGACGCGCTGAGCTACCGCGCACACGCGAAAAACCATTGCTTTGATTTCCAAATGGGCAGCCTGAACGATATCGATCGTGAACGTAAAGTGATTGCGTTGAGCGAGTTGACTGATGAGCACGGTGAGTTACTGATGCCAAGCCGTGAACTTGAATACGACATTCTTGTGATGGCGTTAGGTTCAACGTCAAACGACTTCAATACCCCAGGTGTTCGTGACAACTGTATTTTCCTTGATAGCCCAGAGCAAGCACACCGTTTCCGTACAGAAATGAACAACCAGTTCTTAAAGCTGCACGCTAAGAATGGTCAAGGTACGGTAGACATTGCGATTGTTGGTGCGGGTGCTACTGGTGTTGAACTGTCTGCTGAGCTTCACAACGCTGTGAAAGAGCTTCGTACATACGGTTTTGGCGACCTAGATTCAAGCAAGCTGAACGTTAACCTTGTTGAAGCGGGTGAGCGTATTCTTCCAGCTCTACCTCCTCGTATTTCCAGCGCAGCACATTCTGAGCTAACTAAGCTTGGCGTCAACGTGCGTACAACGACAATGGTTACACAAGCTGATGCTGACGGTCTAACGACCAAAGATGGTGAGAAGATCCCAGCACAGATCATGGTATGGGCTGCGGGTATTAAAGCGCCAGATTTCATGAAAGATATCGGTGGTCTTGAGACGAACCGTATCAACCAGTTGGTTGTCAAAAACACGCTGCAAACTACGCTTGATGACAACATCTTTGCTATCGGTGATTTGGCGCAATGTACACAAGCGGATGGTTCGTTTGTTCCACCCCGTGCACAAGCGGCTCACCAAATGGCAAGCTGCGCATTTAGCAACATCATCGCTAAGCTGAACGGCCGTGACCTGAAAGACTACATCTACAAAGATAAAGGCTCACTAGTTTCACTAAGCCGTTTCTCTACAGTAGGTAGCTTGATGGGTAACCTGACTAAAGGTTCGATGATGGTTGAGGGACGTATTGCTCGTGTGGTTTACATCTCTTTGTACCGAATGCACCAGATGGCACTTCACGGCTTAATCAAAACATCGCTGATGATGTTGGTGGGTCGTATTAACCGTGTCCTTCGTCCAAACCTAAAGCTTCACTAATCAGGTAAGCCTTCTAAGATCATTACGCTGATAATAAAAAAGAGCTATTCGGAGCTCTTTTTCGATCGTGTCGAGTACGTGTTATTTCGGATTGTTACTCTATTAAGCGATTAAGATAATGGAGGTAACACAGAATAAACCACGCCATCTTTCGGTTTACCGTTAAAGATAAAGCGATTCTTTGCAATGGCTTCACGTTCAGCGCCACATTTCTCGATCAGCTTTTGGCTGGGTAGGTTCTCTGTATCGCAGACAATCTCCAAACGCGTCAACTTGAGCATTGCGAAGCAAAATTCAAATAAGGCAATCATCGCTTCCTTGGCTATCCCTTTTCTTTGAAATTCATCACCTACCCAATAACCTAAACTTGCCATGTTAAAGGTGTGGTAAAGCTCATTTATGGCCACCATGCCGACTAACTTTTCGCTTTTTCGTTCGAAGATACCAAAGCCAAACGCATCGGCTTTAACCCAGTTTAAGCGAGTCGCAAGAATGAATCTCTTGGCCTCGACGGTCGAAAACTCGTCGTGGCACCAGTCGAGCCATGGCAATAAACTCGGGGAGGATTTAACCAGCTGCGAAAACTCTTGAGCGTCTGAGGCTTCAATGATTTTTAGGTTGAGGTGTTGAGTATTTATCTGAAAGTCAGGGCTCATAAGAAATACCGAATTACATGTAAGTACTGAACAAAGGATTCAGTGCAGAATAAAGATAGATAGCACTTAATAAAACGCCCTCACTAGGAGGGCGGATTGAATTACTTATATAATTATAGCCGAATCGGCAAGTAACTTACTGCGCCACGCGTCGAACTTGAATAACCATTCCAAGAAGTGGGTGGTCAAGGTAGTGAGTTTCTGTACTGCGCATACGACGTTTTTGGTCCATGCGGTAGCTCTTAAGAAACTCTTGGACTTCAACCGTCGGAGAAATCTCCGTTAGATTACCCACTTGCACGTTACTTTCTGCACCACTTACAGGTGAATCTAGCTCGATTTGTTGCTCTTGTAGAGTCACTTCACGAACGCTCGGCGCTTTCAAATCCAATGTCGTTTCAGCGTATAGATAGTGCTGAACGTAGATTTGCAGCTTGCCGTCTAACTCGTAAAGCGGCTTATCGATAGTCTCTTCTTGAAAACCATCAGTATTTACTGCTGTTACTACACCTTTCTCAGAACCGTCGGCATTAAACTGTTTGGAGAAGTCTTTACCGGCTTGAATGTGGAAAACCGGTGCCGAGCTTTTGCCTTGGTCGCCTTGACGCCAAGCGGTATGCATCAGAACTTCAAAGCCTGCGTGTTTGCGTAGCTTGTCTTTCTGAGGTGTTAACTTGTATTCCGAGTAAGGCAGCATCTGCACGCCTTTCTTCGCTCGGTATTGGGTATCTTGAAATGAACCTACGCGCTCAAGTGAAATCTGAGGCTGTGTGTTTGGCCAAGATTCATTCACTTTTTCTGCATCAACAGCACGCTTAAAAATGATCACTTCTATATCAAATTGTCTCTGCGCCAAACTTGGCAGTGAGACGAACAATAGTAGCAGTGGGATCAGTCTTTTCATTTTTACTCCGTCTTCCAGCCGAACTACCGGCTGGATAATTTATATGTGCAAGTGGATTGGGTCTTATGCCGAAGGAAGCAAGTTCTGTCTGAATTCGCCCAATAAATCACTAACAAATTGAATTCGTTTCCGTCTGTCGACCAATGGTATCGTAAACTTGAACTTTGTTGGTCCTTCCATTGAAAACTTTTGCGGTTGAGATTGCAACAGTTTAACAAGGTAGGTCGGGTTTATGTCAGCATCCGGGTAGAATTCTAAGAATCCACCTTTATCATGAGCCTCAATTTTCTTCGCTTTGATAGACGCCGCGGCTAATTTTAGCTCTGAAACTGACAACAAGTTCTTGGTAGCATCCGGCAGAAGGCCGAAGCGATCAATCAGCTCGACTTTCAACTCTGCCAATTCGTCGGTGTCACTCACACTCGCAATACGCTTATAAGTAGACAAACGTGTATTGATGTCTGGGATGTAGTCATCAGGCAATAGCGCAGGCAGGCGCATCTCAATTTCAGTTTGTTCACGCAGTAGGTCATCAAGTGATGGCTCTCGCCCCTCTTTCAATGCTTCAACTGCTTGTTCAAGCATCTCCATATACAAGGTGAAACCAACCGATTGAATTTGACCACTCTGTTCATCACCTAACAGCTCACCCGCGCCACGAATCTCTAAGTCATGGGTTGCTAGTGTAAAGCCTGCACCTAAGTCTTCAAGTGAAGCTATGGCATCTAATCGCTTAACCGCATCTTTGGTCATTGCTTTCGGGGGAGGTGTTAGCAGATAGGCATAGGCTTGGTGGTGAGATCGACCCACACGCCCACGCAATTGGTGCAACTGTGCTAAACCAAGGTTATCGGCTCTGTCCATTAAGATGGTATTGGCTGTTGGTACGTCGATACCGGTTTCGATAATGGTTGTACACACTAGCAAGTTAAAACGCTGGTGGTAGAAGTCATTCATGATGCGTTCTAGTTCGCGCTCTCGCATCTGGCCATGAGCCACGGTGACACGCGCTTCTGGAATCAGTTTCTGTAGTGACTCAGCCGTCTTTTCAATCGTGTCGACTTGGTTGTGTAAGAAGTAAACTTGACCACCACGCATGATTTCACGAAGTACCGCTTCTCTGACGATCGCGTCATCACTCTCACGGACAAAGGTCTTTATTGCTAAGCGTCGTGCTGGTGGTGTTGCGATGATTGACAAGTCACGCATGCCGCTCATTGCCATGTTCAATGTACGTGGAATTGGCGTCGCGGTGAGCGTTAGGATATCGACATCCGCACGCATTGCTTTCACTTTTTCTTTCTGACGCACTCCAAAGCGGTGTTCTTCATCGACAACCAACAGGCCAAGGTCTTTAAACTGAAGGTCACTTGAAAGTAACTTGTGAGTACCCACCAAGATATCGACCTTACCGTCGGCGACATCTTGCATGATCGATTTCTGTTCTTTGGCTGATTTGAATCGAGACAGAACCTCAACACGAATCGGCAAGTTGGCGAAACGGTCGCGGAAGTTTTCAAAGTGTTGCTGAGCAAGCAGGGTAGTAGGAACTAACACGGCCACTTGTTTACTGTTATCGGTACACACGAACGCGGCACGCATTGCGACTTCTGTTTTACCAAAACCAACATCACCACACACCAAGCGGTCCATGGCTTTTGCTTGGCACATATCAGACATTACCGCATTAATTGCCATCGCTTGGTCATCGGTTTCTTCAAACGGGAAGCCAGATTTGAAGGTTGCGTACTGACCACGATCGAGCACAAATTTGTAACCCGGCTTAAGCTCACGCTTGGCGTAAACATCAAGCAGTTCGGCTGCAACGTCACGGACTTTCTCTGCGGCGCGCTTACGAGCTTTCTGCCATGCTTCACCGCCAAGTTTGTGTAGCGGTGCGGAATCTTCAGCGCCACCAGAGTAGCGGCCAATTAAGTTCAGAGATGCAACTGGTACGTAGAGCTTGGCATCGTTTTGATACTCAAGTGTTACGTATTCGGTTTTCATACCACCCGCTTCTAGGGTTTGCAGGCCGATGTAGCGACCAATACCGTGGTCAATGTGAACAACAGGTTGACCTGGTTTAAGCTCGGCAAGGTGACGGATTACGGTGTCGCTGTTTACGCTTTTCTTATCTTTTTTACGACGCTGAACAACGCGATCGCCCAAGAGATCACTTTCACAGATAAGGGCGATGTTTTGCTCTTCGTGGATAAAGCCATGCTCAGCAGAACCTAGGATCAGGGTGAACTTATCTTTACCTTTAATTGCCGCGTCGAGGTTTTCAACTTCACTTGGTCGTACTTTGATGCCTCGAAGTAACTCACTCAGTGCTTCACGGCGGCCTTCAGACTCAACCGAAAAGACCACTTTTCCGTCGAAGGCTTCAGTGAACTTTCTTAAGTTAGACAACGGTTCTTTATTCTGATGTTGAACGCTGAGATCAGGCAGAGGCATAACCGGAAGGTTTGTACGCCCCGCTTTTTCCTCAATCGTGTCTAAGCTTAGGTTGACCTGTGGCTTCTGTTTGAAGTGTGCGAACAGCTCGTCTTTCTTCAACCAAAGTTGCTCAGGTGTCAGCAGTGGTCGTAGTGGATCAACGCCACGTTGCTCGTATCGGTGAGAAACGTCCGTTAGGAACGAATCTACTGCAGTCTCGACATCACCTAGAATCAGGAGTTGCGCTTCATCGGCAACATAATCAAACAAGGTTTCGGTGTGCTCGAAGAACAGCGGTTGCCAATACTCAATACCAGCAGGCCACGTGCCTTTAGAAACCTGCATATAAACCGATTCTGGTTCACGGCGCGCATCAAACTGTTGGCGCCAACGAATACGGAAATCTTCAATCGCTGTTTCCGAGGTTGGGAATTCGTGAGCAGGCAGCAGTCGAATCTCAGAGATGTCTTCGATAGAGCGCTGGTTTTCAGGATCGAAAGTACGGATCGTGTCGATCTCGTCATCGAAGAAGTCGATACGATACGGGTCTTTGCTGCCCATTGGGAACAGGTCGAGAATAGAACCACGGCTAGCGTATTCACCTGGGCCAAACACTTGATCAACGTAACGATAGCCTGACTTTTCAAGCTGTAGGCGCAGTTTCTCAAGCGAGTAGAGATCGCCCGTTTTCACCATTAACGTGTGTTGTAGCAAAAAGTCTCGCGGTGACTGGCGTTGCAATAACGTGCTGATCGGAACGATCGTGATGCCATCTTTTAGTGTTGGCAGTGCATAAAGGCGAGCGATACGATCTGAGATGATCTCTTGGTGCGGCGAGAAGCTATCGTATGGCAGTGTTTCCCAATCAGGGAATAATGCGACTTCATGTGCCGTAAACTGTTCAATTTCAGATTGAAGCTTAAGCGCCACTTGTGGGTCGGGTACAGCCAACACGGTATGGCTGTTGTGTTGCTCTGCGAGTTTGGCAATGGCAAGAGCGAGAGACGAACCGACTAGGTTACCGATGTGCTTTTTGTCACCGGCACCTTTAAGTTTAGGTAGTGTAAATATGGATTTTTTGGTCATGTTAATTTACTTGTTATCTCGGTCTAGAGAGCGTTGACGCAAGAGTTTCTGTTGTTGATGAAGCGCCGCTTTAATTAGCAGGTCTTGGTCGGTATCGCGAAGATGAGCGTATTTAAATTTGATTTCGAAACCTGAGTCTTTCGCCTCGCTAGCAAATACTTCTGCGTAGCAATAAATGGCTGCAGCTGGGTGCTCTAGAAAAAGTTTGGCTTTTACTAAGCGACCCGCTTCGATATCTGCTTTTGAAAAGCAGGAAAACTGACTCGCACCAAATGAATAGGTGTGGGTACGAAATTGTTCATCATCTTGTTGCGATAACATAAAGCTCAACAAGAGGTTTAATTTAGAGTTCTGTGCATCCAATAAACTGATGACATTCTTCAAGTCGCTGTTTTTCAGTTCAGCTCGAGCACTGTCAGCTAATAGATCCAATTGGCTAAATTCACTTGCCACCACAAATGGTGCTGGGATCTCAGATTCGAATTGAATTTGAGAGGGTAAAGTGAAGCCGCTGTCCATTGGTTCAATATTAGCGGTAAGGCTATGGTGAACGGTAAAAAACTCTTGTTCTGTCATGCGTTAGTTCCTTGAAGTGATCTATTGATTATCGCTATGTGGCCGCAGTAATCAAGGTCAGTTAATTGAAAGTCTCAAATAGTTGTTTGAAATTTGGTAATTTGACAAGGTTCTGTTTTTCAAGCCTAACTAATTGAGTTAATTCACTCTATATTTTCAATTAACCCCTACACAGTAACGGCAATACCCGTTACATTAACCCGCATCTCCTTTAGATGGTTCAAAGTATGTTTCATCCTATTTCATTGTTTGTTGGCCTGCGTTATTTGAAAGGCCGTTCAGGTGATCGCTTTAGCCGTTTTGTTTCTTATATGTCGACAGCCGGAATTACCATTGGTGTGCTGTCTCTGGTTACTGTTTTATCGGTAATGAATGGATTCGAAGCGCAGTTAAAAGACCGAATTCTTGGTGTCCTTCCTCAAGCCGTCGTTTACGAGCAAGGAGGCACAACGTCACTTTCTGCTCAAGCACCTAGCTTTGCGGAGCAAATGTCGCTCAATGGCCACGTAGAACCTATTGTTCGCAGTGAAGCGGTGATCCAAAGTCCTGCTCAGTTATCTGCGGGCTTGTTAATCGGTATTGAGCCAAATTCAGATGACCCTCTTCAGAATCATTTAATTGCTGGCAGACTGTCTTCACTCAAAGCTGGTCAGTATCAGCTTTTCCTTGGTCATACCTTGGCAAGAAACTTGAAAGTGTCTATGGGCGACAAAGTTCGCTTAATGGTGACCAGTGCCAGCCAATACACGCCGTTAGGACGTATTCCAAGCCAGCGAAATTTTACCGTAGTTGGGATTTTTAACACGGGTTCGGATATCGATGCTCAATTGATGGTGACAGATATCAACGATGCTGGGCGTTTGATGCGCTATAAATCAGACACCATTTCAGGCTGGCGACTGTTTTTTGATGACCCATTTGAAGTGGCAGAACTAGCAAACCAACCGCTACCGGAAGGTTGGGTGTGGAGCGATTGGCGAGACCAACGTGGCGAGCTATTCCAAGCCGTTCGAATGGAAAAAAACATGATGGGTTTGATGCTTGGGCTGATCATTGGTGTTGCTGCGTTTAACATTATTTCTGCGCTTATTATGGTGGTGATGGAGAAACAGTCCGAAGTCGCCATCTTAAAAACCCAAGGTATGCGTGATGGTCAAGTCATGGGGGTCTTTATGGTTCAAGGTGCAAGTAGTGGTGTGATCGGCGCATTATCTGGTGGCATCCTGGGCGTGATTTTAGCTTCGAACCTCAATACTATTTTAGAGGCGATGGGTGTTGCTCTGTTTTCATTTGGTGGACAGTTGCCAATATTGATTAATCCAATCCAAATTGCGGTTGTTGTGGTTCTGGCTATTGCACTTAGCTTGATTGCCACTGTATTCCCTTCTTATCGTGCATCGTCTGTAAAACCTGCTGAGGCCCTTCGTTATGAGTAATTTCCTTCAATGTAATGATATCCGTAAAACGTACCGTGAAGGCTCGTTAGATACTGAGGTTCTCAAGGGCGTCAGCTTTGAAATCGAAAAGGGTGAGCTAGTCGCTATCATTGGTACCTCTGGTTCCGGTAAAAGTACGTTATTGCATATTTTAGGGGCATTGGATGATGCGTCTGATGGCAGCGTAAGCTTTCTCGGACAAGACTTAGCGTCTTTGAGTTCGAATAAGCAGGCCAAGCTTCGCAACCAGCATCTTGGCTTTGTGTATCAATTCCATCATCTTCTTTCTGATTTCTCAGCGTTAGAGAACGTAGCAATGCCGTTGTTGATAGGTGGAGAGAAGCCAGCGAAAGCTAAACAAGAAGCACAGTTGTTACTTGATAAAGTGGGGCTAAGTCATCGTGTTGACCACCGACCTTCAGAACTTTCAGGTGGTGAGAGGCAACGAGTGGCAATTGCTCGTGCATTGGTGAACAAGCCTGCGCTAGTGTTGGCGGATGAGCCGACTGGTAACCTAGACCACAACACAGCACTTTCTATTTACGACTTAATGCGCGAACTGAACCGTGAGTACGATACTGCCTTTTTGGTTGTGACTCACGATGGTGAACTTGCCGGTAAGATGGATCGCCAACTTCACATGCAAGATGGTTTACTGGTCAACGTAGAAAAAGAGGAGAGCTAAGTGTTTTCTTCTTTATCTCTATTGATAGGCGGCCGATTTAGCCGGGCGAAACAACGAGACAAAATGGTGTCGTTCATCTCCTTGTCTTCGACAATTGGTATTGCTGTTGGTGTCGCGGTAATCATTATCGGTTTGTCTGCAATGAATGGTTTTGAGCGAGAGCTTCAATCACGAGTACTTTCTGTCATTCCTCACGGTGAGTTTGAGGGCGTCAATAAACCAGTAACTCGCTGGGAGCATGTGATTGAGGAGTCGGTAAAGCACGATAAAGTCGTTGCTGCTGCGCCTTATGTGAAAATTACCGCGCTTGCCGAAAAAGGCAAAGAGTTGAAAGCAATTGAAGTTCGCGGCGTTGACCCACAACTTGAGCAACAAGTATCGAGCCTATCGAGTTTTATCGATAAGCAAGCTTGGAGCGATTTTAAGGCAGGGCAACAACAAATCATTTTGGGCTCTGGTGTGGCCAATGTACTTGGCGCGAAAGTCGGTGATTACCTGACTCTGATGATCCCGACGGTGAATGGGTCGGTTAAGGTTCAAGCACCTAAACGTGTTCGAGTCAAAGTGGTTGGCTTGCTGACGCTTAATGGCCAAATTGACCACAGCTTAGCTTTGATCCCGATCGGCGATGCGCAAACTTACGCAAACCTAGGCGAGGCAGTGACAGGGGTTTCTTTAAAAGTGACCGATGTTCTGAACGCGAACTCTATTGTGCGTGAGGTGGGTAACCAGCTTGATGTGTATGTGTATCTACGAAGCTGGCAACAGAAGTTTGGCTTCTTGTATCGAGATATTCAGTTGGTTCGCACCATTATGTATCTGGTGATGGTACTGGTTATTGGTGTTGCTTGTTTCAATATTGTCTCGACATTAATGATGGCAGTAAAAGACAGAGCATCAGAGATCGCGATTTTAAGAACCATGGGCGCATCGGACGGCCTTGTGAAACGCATTTTCGTTTGGCAGGGCGTATTCTCCGGTGTGTTAGGTAGTTTGGTGGGCAGTGTAATAGGCGTGTTAGTGGCGCTTAATCTCACGACACTTATCAAAGGGCTTGAAAGGCTAGTTGATCACCAGTTCTTGTCCGGTGACATCTATTTTGTCGACTTCTTGCCATCACAACTCGATGTGACGGATGTTGTTGTGGTTTCAGGTACAGCGATTGTATTGAGCCTATTGGCGACATGGTACCCAGCATCACGAGCAGCCAAGTTAAACCCTGCCTCGGTGCTTAGCTCGAAGTAATGCGCTTAGTAATACGTCATGTAGCATGATAGACAAATGGCATACACAAAAAAGGATCCCTGATGGGATCCTTTTTTTTGAATTCAATCTGCATTCTTTACGACTGTGGTTACATCCCAATATTGCAGAGTTCTGCGGTTCATCTGACTTTAACTTGTGTGCGGTTTAAGTGAAGCGCATACAAGGATAGATTGAACGACAAGGAAAAGTTGTCAGTACCTTGCTTGACGCTTCTTCCAACTTCTTACTACTGAGTAACGCCATAACCCGCGAATACCAAAGTAGCCAATCATTGCTGAAACCACGCCACAAATCAGGCAACCCAGTAAGAAAGGAGGCCCGATTGTATTCATTTGCGCCAAGATGAAGTCCCAAGACAATTCGAAATGGAAGGCTTGGGGTGGTACATGCATAACAAACGCCCCGACTTTATAAGCAAAGTAGAAGAGAACGGGCATAGTGACCGGGTTACTGATCCAAACAAGTGCGACAGCCAAAGGTAGGTTAACGCCACATGCGACAGCAAGGCCTGCAGACATAATCATTTGGCTTGGTAGAGGGACAAACGCCATGAATAACCCAACAGCGAATGCGCCAGCCGCAGAGCGACGATTAAGACACCATAAGTTGGGGTTGTACAAAACATTGCCAAAAACTTTCAATGCTTTCTGACGCTTGATTAGCTCATGGTCAGGCATAAATCGTTTGATAAACTTTCTTGGCATAGGAGGAAGCTACTCTCTTGTTTAACACTTGGTTCTTGATTTCATTTGCTGCGACAGTTGTGTCTGCCAGCTTCTGGCCTGTGATGCCTCATTGGGTTTGGGCACCATTGATGCTGTTGTTACTACTAGCATCAACAAAGTATAGCGTTTTCCGGAGTGCAAGAGGTCTAGCAACAGCATTGATACTAGTTATCTGCCTAGGGAATGTAATTGAAATACAAACGAGTCGCTTATTTCAATCAGGGCAGAATACTACCATAAATGCTTCGGTTGTTAGCCTTTTTAGTGAAAATAGCCACGGTTTTGAAAGCGTAATAGTAGCTAGATCAATTGGCGGCGAAAAATTAATCTTTCCTCAATTAATAAAATTACGTTTGTTTACACCTTTTAAGTTAACACTCGGAGATGATGTCAATTTATCTGTGTATATAAAGCCTGTATGGGGCAAACTCAATGAAGCAGGCTTTGATTTAGAAAAGTATCTGTTTAGCGCAGGTGTGGTTGCCAATGCAATTTACAGATCTAATACAAAGTATCGCATTCATACCAATAGCAACTTACGGTCCTATTGGTTTGAAAACAGTCTTGAAAGGTTAAGTCAACTGGCAAATCAAGACCTCATTATGGCTTTGAGTTTTGGTTATCGAGACCTTATTCACTCTCAGCGTTGGGACTTACTTAAAAGCAGTGGTTTGATTCACTTGATGGCTATTTCGGGGCTGCATATTGGGATTGCCTTTGGTATCGGCTATCAAGTAGGAAAGGTATTCAGGTTACTATCATCTTCACTTCTTTGGTTGCCCACAATATTCGGAGTCGGCTTAGCCTATTTCTACAGTTGGTTTGCTGGGTTCACGCTGCCCACCTTGAGAGCTTTGGTGATGTGTATTATCGCCAGCTATTTCTTGTGGCGTGGGCAAAATATCAGTTTGTTTCGGTATGTCGCCTTAAGTCTGTGCGTGGTTCTGCTAATTTGGCCATTTTCAGCATTATCGAGTAGCTTCTGGTTGTCTTTTGGTGCGTTAGGTGCCGTTCTTTACATTGCGTTAAATAGTCAGTCATCCGATTCAAACTCAACATTTATCGAGCGAGCACTGCAGCTCTTCAAGATTCAGTTAATGCTGACATTCCTGATTGCTCCCTTTTCGATGCTGTTCTTTAATGGGGTCAGCTTAGTCTCTGTTTTCTACAACTTGCTCCTTTTACCTTGGGTGTCGATGGTGGTTATTCCACTATTGTTCCTGGCAATGTTCTTTAGCTTAATATTGGCGCCAGTATCAGGTGGCGTTGGCTTAACTACATTCAACAATGGTTTGTCTGAACAATTATGGATGTTGGTCGACTTATCGCTTGAGCCTCTCGTATTTAGTCTTCCTTTCTCTGAACGATTTTGGTTTCAAGTGGATAATCACACGATTGAGTTGTCTGTATTCCTCATCTTGTTTTTCGGTTTTGTCAGTCGATATTTCAAGCGAGCACTATCTATATTGATTATTACCGTGTTTGTACTGTGGTGGGAGTTCGGCAAGCCTCAACAAGACAAACTAATTATCGATATCTTGGATGTTGGTCACGGGTTGTCTTTGCTCTTAGAAAAGAACAATCAGATTGTTCTTTACGATCTTGGTAACGCATGGCCAGGAGGTTCCATTGTCGAATCCTTACTTATTCCTACTTTGAATCAGAGGGGAATTCATGAGTTGGAGGGTGTAATAGTGAGTCATTTCGATTCTGACCACGCTGGTGGCTATCCGTCGTTACTTGAAAATTACAACCCTAAGTGGGTAAGAGCCAGTCAGAATATCAGTCAACAAGGACAATCTACGATTCAAGAATCGTCAAATATTCAAGCATGTATTTTAGGAGAAGTATGGACTTGGCAAGGGGTTGCTTTTGAGGTCTTGTGGCCTCCCAAACAAGTGAAGAGGGCGTATAACCCACATTCGTGCGTAGTCAGGCTTTTTGACCCCGCTCTAGAGTTCTCGATGTTACTTACTGGTGATATTGAATTGGTCAGTGAGTGGTTACTTGCACGCGAAGGCGAACGGCTTCGAAGTGACGTAATGCTTGTTCCTCATCATGGTAGCAATACGTCTTCGATCGCCAGTTTTATTGAGGCCGTTTCACCTCAGTTAGCGATCGCTTCTTTGGCCAAAGGCAATCAATGGGGGATGCCGAGTGAATCCGTTATTGAACGTTATCACGACGCAGGGAGTGCTTGGCTTGATACTGGAGAAAGCGGCCAAATAACCATCAGTATTGGTCAAGAAGGTTGGCAATATCATGAGATTAGAGAACAACAAGGCAGACAGTGGTATAGGCAGATGCTTCGTAAGGGAGTAGAATAGGAAGATTATTGTGAGAAAATTAAGCGATTCTATGTCAACACAAACAGATGAAACTACCTGGGTCACATTTAAAAGACTTTGGACTTATATTCGACTATATAAGGCCGGCCTTGGTGTTGCGGTTATTGCGCTTATTATAAATGCTGTCACTGATACCTACATGATTTCCTTACTAAAGCCGTTACTTGATGAAGGCTTTGGTAATGCAGAATCTGACTTTTTACGTACGCTCCCTCTCATTATCTTTGTCATGATGTTCGTTCGTGGCATCAGTGGCTTTGTTTCAACTTATTGTTTGAGCTGGGTTTCAGGCAATGTGGTCATGGAAATTCGACGTAAAATATTCAGCCATTTTATGCATATGCCAGTTTCTTTTTTTGATAAAGAACAGACTGGTGCGCTGCTATCTCGAATTACTTACGATTCAGAGCAAGTCTCTGCGGCAACCAGTAAAGCATTAGTCAGTATTGTCCGTGAAGGTGCAAGTATTATTGGCCTGTTGACGCTGATGTTCTGGAATAGTTGGCAGTTGTCTTTGGTGTTGTTCGCTGTCGCCCCTCTTGTCGCGTGGGCAATCAGTATCGTATCGAAGCGATTCAGAAAGATCTCTAAGAACATGCAAACCAGTATGGGTCACGTCGCTTCTTCTGCAGAACAAATGCTGAAAGGACATAAAGTCGTTCTAACGTATGGCGGACAAGATCTAGAAAAACACCGCTTTGACCAAGTTAGTAACCAAATGCGCCAACAAAGCATGAAGCTAATCACTGCTCAAGCGGCCGCTAACCCAATTATTCAGATGATTGCATCACTTGCAATCGTAGTTGTTCTATTTCTTGCTAGTGTTGATTCAATTAAAGCAGAGCTTACTCCTGGTACGTTCACTGTTGTGTTCTCGGCGATGTTTGGTTTACTACGCCCACTAAAAGCTCTGACTAATGTAACGTCTGAATTCCAACGTGGTATGGCAGCGAGTACGACCCTATTTGGTTTGATGGATCTAGATACGGAACAAAATAAAGGTACGTTGAAGCCTGAAACCGTAGCGGGTGAAGTTGAAGTAAAAGATGTGACATTTACTTACCAGGGAGCAGAGAAAGCAGCGCTTGATAAGGTCAGTTTTAATATACCGAAAGGCAAGACAGTCGCACTTGTCGGCCGTTCAGGTTCGGGTAAGAGCACCATTGCGAACCTGTTTACTCGTTTTTATGACGTAGACTCTGGCTCTATTGAGCTTGATGGTCACGACATTCGTGATTATGAATTAAGAAATCTACGTGAGCACTTCGCTCTTGTTTCCCAGAATGTGCACCTATTTAACGATACGGTTGCGAACAACATCGCTTACGCAGCTGAAGAACAGTATTCACGTGAACAGATCGAACACGCGGCTAAACTTGCGCATGCAAGCGAGTTTATCGAAGGCATGGAAAATGGCATCGATACGGTTGTTGGCGAAAATGGCGCGAGCCTGTCTGGCGGTCAAAGACAGCGTATCGCGATTGCACGTGCTCTATTGAGAGATGCACCTGTTCTGATCCTTGATGAGGCGACATCTGCATTGGATACCGAGTCAGAAAGAGCGATTCAATCTGCGTTAGAAGAGCTGCAGAAAGACAAAACAGTACTTGTTATCGCACACCGACTATCTACTATCGAGCAAGCTGATGAGATTCTAGTGGTTGATGATGGGCATATTGTAGAAAGAGGTGCACATGCCGAGCTCATCGCCCTTGATGGCGCTTATGCACAACTACACCGAATTCAGTTCAGCGGATAAGATTAGGTCTTGTTGTGATCGAAAAAATTTGGTTTAACAATCACCCATTAAAATACTTTCTCTGGCCGCTATTGTGGCCATTGAGTCTGCTATTCAAAATGATCAGCGGTCAACGTCGTGATGCTTATCTATCGGGGAAAAAAGAGACCTATCGCCCGCCTTTACCCGTGATTGTTGTTGGTAATATTACCGCTGGCGGCAATGGCAAAACACCGGTTGTGATTTGGTTGGTAGAGATGCTTCAGGCTCATGGTTTTAAGCCAGGTGTTGTTTCTCGAGGTTATGGGGCGAAAGCACCAAACTATCCGTTAGTGTTGGATGAAAACACGCCAGCAGAGCACTCTGGTGATGAGCCTCGTTTGATTCGTAAGCGAACTGGTGCGCCTGTAGCGGTTGACCCTGTGCGCGCAAACGCAGTAAAGGCTTTGCTGAGCGAAGGGGTTAATGTCATCATCACTGACGACGGCCTTCAGCATTATGCACTTGAACGCGATATTGAATTTGCTGTTATCGACGGTGCGAGACGCTTTGGTAGTGAGTGTCTAATTCCTTTGGGCCCATTAAGAGAGCCTATATCTCGTTTAGATGACGTAGACTTTTTGGTTAATAATGGCGGTAAAGCGCACGGGCGAGAGTTCTCGATGTCTTTACTTCCAAGCCAAGCGGTTAACCTGAAGACGGGTCAGAAAAGGTCTGTGGCAGAATTACAAAAGCTGGTGGCTTTTGCTGGTATCGGTCACCCACCACGCTTTTTTAAAACATTGGAAAATCTTGATGGTGATGTGGTTTATACGCAGGGCTTCGCCGACCATCAAGATTTTGATAAAGATGAACTTCATGCCTTAGCAAAAAAAGGTATGAATATGATTATGACAGAAAAAGACGCTGTAAAATGCGAAGAATATGCGCAAGATAACTGGTGGTATCTTCCAGTTTCTGCGCAGTTTGATGAAGATTCGCAACAGCAAATTTTAAAAAGAATAAAAGAGGTTATGGAATACTATGGATCACCGTCTGCTTGAGATCGTTGCTTGCCCTGTATGTAAAGGTAAACTAACTTTTGACAAGGATAAGCAAGAGCTTGTTTGTAAAATTGATCGCCTTGCTTACCCAATTAAAGAGGGTATTCCTGTTCTTTTGGAACCTGAAGCTCGCACCGTTTCAATGGATGAGGGTAAGTAATGTCTTATACGGTTGTTATACCTGCAAGATACCAATCGAGCCGTTTACCAGGGAAGCCACTTGCTGACATTGGTGGCAAGCCGATGATTCAATGGGTATACGAACAGTCAATGAAGGCGGGTGCCGATAACGTTATTATCGCTACCGACGACGCTCGAGTTGAAAAAGCGGCCAAAGCATTTGGCGCGACCGTTTGTATGACATCACCGAATCATGAATCAGGCACTGAGCGTCTCGCTGAAGTGATTGAAGTTATGAAGATTCCAGATGATCATATTATCGTGAATGTTCAAGGTGATGAGCCACTTATCCCACCTGCGATCATTAATCAGGTCGCGAACAACCTTGCGAACAGTACAGCTCCGATGGCAACACTCGGTGTGGAAATTACTCATGCTGACGAAGTGTTTAATCCTAACGCCGTAAAAGTTGTGACCGACAAAGATGGGTATGCCCTGTACTTTAGCCGAGCTACTATTCCTTGGGATCGCGATGCTTACGCGAACAATGGTACAGCTGCTGAATCTCCACTGCTTCGTCACATTGGCATTTACGCTTACCGTGCGGGTTTTATTAATACCTATATCAATTGGGAACCAAGTACCCTTGAGCGTATTGAGTGCCTAGAGCAGCTACGTGTACTTTGGTACGGTGAAAAAATCCATGTAGACGTTGCGGCAGAAGCACCTGCAGCTGGTGTTGATACGCCAGAAGACCTAGAAGCGGTTCGAGCTATTATTGGCTAAGCGTCTTTTAGCGACTACTTCTTTGCTCTACAAAAATGCAAAATCATGAGCCTTGCTTATCGCGAGGCTTTTTTATGCCTAAAGAGAAGCGGATGACAGCCTTATTTATCTAAGTTAACGGATATTGAGTTGGTTGCATGGGTTTCTGTAGCATCACCCCGGAATTATCTAAGATTTACCTCGCTCGACTTGCAAATTTTCTCTATAATATGCCGCCTATAAAGTAGTGGCGAATCGCTAGTACAGAATAAAACTTACGACAAAACGTGGAGTAAAAGATGCCTTCTCAAAGCCCAGTGATTACGGTTGATGGACCAAGTGGTGCAGGTAAAGGTACCCTGTGTATGTTACTAGCAGATAAGCTAGGCTTTCATCTTCTAGACTCAGGCGCGATCTATCGCGTATTGGCTTTAGCGGCAATTCACCATGGCGTGGATACTGAATCAGAAGATGCTTTAGTACCGCTTGCAACTCACTTAGATGTTCAGTTTATCGCTGAAGGTGAGCTAGTGAAGGTTATCTTAGAAGGCGAAGATGTGTCTGGTGAACTTCGTAAAGAAGAGACGGGCATGGCGGCTTCAAAAGTCGCTGCTTTACCTCGCGTTCGTGAAGCACTGTTACGTCGTCAACGTGCTTTTAGCGCAGCTCCTGGTTTAGTTGCAGACGGTCGTGACATGGGAACCGTTGTATTTGTTGAAGCTGAAGCGAAAATATTTTTAGATGCGAGTGCTGAAGAGCGCGCGAGTCGCCGCCTTAAACAGTTGCAACAGAAGGGGTTAGATGTTAAATTTGACGACCTTTTGAGCGAGATCCAAGAGCGAGACGATCGAGATCGTAATCGCCCAGTGGCGCCACTTCGCCCTGCAGAGGATGCTCTAGTGCTTGATTCCACCTCAATGAATATTGAGCAGGTAGTCGAAAAAGCACTACACTATATTGAATCGAAACTGGCTGGGTAATTTCGCCGAGCTAGTACGAACGTTGGTCGCAAGGATGATGACCGGCGAATTTATCAACCCCATGCGGTAGGATACCCATGGACGTTTAATTATTGAAGATTAAATAATGACTGAATCTTTTGCTCAACTCTTTGAAGAGTTTCTATCTGAAACTGAATTCCAACAAGGCAGCATCGTTAAAGGTACTGTAGTAGCTATCGAGAACGGTTACGTTCTTGTAGACGCTGGTCTTAAGTCTGAATCTGCTATCCCTGCTGAACAATTCAAGAACGCTGCTGGCGAACTTGAAGTTGAAGTTGGTGCTGAAGTAGACGTAGCTCTAGACGCTGTTGAAGATGGTTTCGGTGAAACTCAACTTTCTCGTGAGAAAGCTAAGCGTCACGAAGCTTGGATCGTACTTGAGAAAGCTTGTGAAGAAGCTGAAACTGTTGTTGGTATCATCAACGGTAAAGTTAAAGGCGGTTTCACTGTTGAACTTAACGGTATCCGTGCTTTCCTTCCAGGTTCTCTAGTAGACGTGCGTCCTATCCGTGACACTGCTCACCTAGAAAACAAAGAGCTAGAGTTCAAAGTAATCAAGCTAGACCAGAAGCGTAACAACGTTGTTGTTTCTCGTCGTGCTGTTATCGAATCTGAAAACAGTGTTGAGCGTGACGAACTTCTTGAAACTCTACAAGAAGGTACTGAAGTTAAAGGTATCGTTAAGAACCTTACTGACTACGGTGCATTCGTTGATCTTGGCGGTGTTGACGGTCTTCTACATATCACAGATATGGCTTGGAAGCGCGTTAAGCACCCATCAGAGATCGTTAACGTTGGTGACGAAATCCTAGTTAAAGTTCTTAAGTTCGATCGTGAGCGCACTCGTGTTTCACTAGGTCTTAAGCAACTAGGCGAAGATCCATGGGTAGCAATCGCTAAGCGTTACCCAGAAGGTCACAAGCTTTCTGGTCGTGTTACAAACCTAACTGACTACGGCTGCTTCGTTGAAATCGAAGAAGGCGTTGAAGGTCTAGTACACGTTTCTGAAATGGATTGGACTAACAAGAACATCCACCCTTCTAAAGTTGTTAATGTTGGCGACGAAGTTGAGGTTATGGTTCTTGATATCGACGAAGAACGTCGTCGTATCTCTCTAGGTCTGAAACAGTGTAAAGCTAACCCATGGCAGTCATTTGCAGAAATGCAAGCTAAGGGCGACAAAGTTACTGGTAAGATCAAGTCTATCACTGACTTTGGTATCTTCATCGGTCTAGAAGGCGGTATCGACGGTCTTGTACACCTATCTGACATTTCTTGGAACGCTGCCGGCGAAGAAGCTGTACGTGAATACAAGAAAGGCGACGAAATCTCTGCTGTTGTTCTAGCAGTAGATGCAGAGCGTGAGCGTATTTCTCTTGGCGTTAAGCAAATGGAAAACGACCCGTTCAACGCATACGTTGCTGACAACAAGAAAGGTGTTCTTGTAAACGGTACTGTAACTGCAGTTGACGCTAAAGGCGCTACTATCGAGCTAATCGAAGGCGTTGAAGGCTACCTACGTGCTTCTGAAGTTTCTCGTGACCGTATCGAAGATGCATCTCTAATCCTAAGCGTTGGCGACAGCGTTGAAGCGAAGTTCACTGGTGTAGACCGTAAGAACCGCGTAATCAACCTATCTATCAAAGCTAAAGATGAAGCTGATGAGCAAGAAGCAATGGCTTCACTGAACAAGTCTGATGAAGGCGCGTTCGGTAACGCAATGGCAGACGCATTCAAAGCTGCTAAAGGCGAATAATAGCTTCTCATTAAGAGAATTATAGCTATCTAGCCAAGAAAGGAGCCGTAAGGCTCCTTTTTTTTTGCTTATTTTTCCTATAGGTCTATAATTTCTAAAAAGAAAACCAACGAGGGTAACTATGACTAAGTCTGAATTGATTGAAAGACTGTGCGCTGAGCAAACGCATCTTTCTGCAAAAGAAATTGAAGACGCTGTAAAAGACATTTTAGAGCACATGGCTTCAACACTAGAAAGTGGTGATCGAATCGAAATTCGCGGCTTTGGCAGCTTTTCTCTGCATTACCGTGAACCTCGTGTTGGACGTAATCCTAAAACTGGTGACAAGGTTGAGTTGGAAGGTAAATACGTTCCTCACTTCAAACCAGGTAAAGAGCTACGCGAACGAGTAAACTCAGGGTTGTAGGCTACTTATCGGAATTAAGAAAAGCGGCATACTATAATGTATGCCGCTTTTTTATGACCATAATATGGTGGTCTGATTAGTAATTTTCCTGCATAATCGTACAGCTAACTAATCAATGAGTGATGAACTATGAAAATTATAAAAATAGTCGCTGTTATCGCACTTTTCCTAATGGCACTGGCTTTAGGCTCTCAAAACCAAACAATCGTGAATTTCAATTATTTGCTAGCGCAAGGCGACTTCCACCTGTCAAGCTTGCTAGGTGTTGTATTCGTTTCAGGTTTTGCTCTTGCTTGGTTAGTCTTTGGAAATATGCACATGCGATCTCAACTAAAAATTCATCGCTTGAAGAAGCAACTCAATAAGCAATCAAAGCAGGTCGCTGCTGAAACTAAAGCTTAAAGGCCATATTTGATGTTAGAGTTACTGTTCTTACTTTTGCCCATCGCAGCCGCTTATGGTTGGTATATGGGTAATCGTAATGCTCAGCAAGAAAAACAAAAGCAATCACACCAGATCTCCCGCCAATACGTGACGGGTTTGAACCTATTACTGTCAGACCAATCTGACAAAGCGGTTGATCACTTCATTGAGTTACTTCAAGTAGACAGTGAAACCATCGATACTCACTTGGCTTTGGGCAACTTGTTCCGCTCAAGAGGCGAAGTCGACCGCGCTATTCGTATTCACCAAAATCTTATCTCTCGGTCTGGGCTTACCCTCGATCAAAAAAACCTCGCATTGCAACAATTAGCTAAAGACTATACGGTCTCAGGCTTTCTTGATCGCGCAGAGAAAATTTTTGAACAGCTTGTAGAAGAGCCTGATCATAAAGAAGGCGCTTTACAGCAGTTGGTTGCTATTTATCAGCAAACGCGTGAGTGGAATAAAGCGATTCATTACGGGAATATCTTAGTTAAGCTGAGCAAGAAGAAAATGAAGACGCGTGCGATGGTTGCACACTTCTGGTGTGAGCTTGCGATGCAAGAACAAGCCGACGGCAACCGCCCTAAAGCGCTTCAGCACTTCAAGAAGGCCCTTTCAGAAGACTCTAAATGTGTTCGAGCCAGTATTGCTTTAGGAAAATTCCATTTAGCCAATGAAGATTATCACAAGACAATTACTTATTTAGAGTCAGTTCTCGAGCAAGATATCGACTTCATTAGTGAAGTCTTGCCAACGCTTGCTGAGTGTTACCACAAACTTGGACAAGAAGCGCAGTTGGTCGAGTTCCTTAAAGCGTGTATTCAGAAGAAAGCCGGTGTTTCCGCTGAGTTGATGCTGGCTCAACTCGTTGCCGACCATGAAGATGTTGGCTCTGCTCAAGAGCTACTGACAAAGCAGCTTGTTAAAAATCCAACCATGAAAGGTTTTTATCGATTAATTGATTATCACCTAGAGGAAGCGGAAGAAGGTAGAGCCAAAGACAGCTTGACGACGCTTCAATCTATGGTTGGTGAACAACTCAAGGTTAAGCCTCATTACCGATGCCGTCAGTGTGGTTTCTCAACTCACTCAATGTATTGGCACTGCCCTTCATGTAAGGGGTGGGGAACGATCAAGCCTATTCGTGGGCTTGATGGTGAATAGATTTGTGGTCATTTTAAGACCAAATTATTAATTGCAGCTTTCGGGCTGCATTTTTATGACTGTTATTTATGGCCTGATTGGTATAAATATTTTGTAGAAAGTTAACTGCGTTAGGAGATGAAATGAACGACCAAAAAATCATTGTAGCATTGGATTATGATAACCAAGCGGATGCGTTAGCCTTTGTCGATCGTATTGACCCAGCATCTTGCCGCCTAAAAGTTGGCAAAGAGATGTTTACTCTATTTGGCCCTGAATTTGTTCGTGAATTACATAAACGTGGTTTCTCTGTGTTTTTGGACCTTAAGTTCCACGATATCCCGAACACATGTTCAAAAGCGGTACGTGCTGCCGCTGAGATGGGCGTATGGATGGTGAACGTACACGCGAGCGGTGGCGAGCGTATGATGACGGCTTCTCGTGAAATTTTGGAACCATATGGTAAAGATCGTCCATTGTTAATCGGTGTGACGGTACTAACCAGTATGGAGCAATCTGACTTAGCGGGTATCGGTCTGGATCTAGAGCCACAGCAACAAGTGATGCGCTTAGCGTCTTTGACTAAAAACTCAGGCCTAGACGGTGTTGTATGTTCCGCACAAGAGGCTTCTTTGCTCAAAGGTGCACTTGGTCAGGAGTTCAAGCTAGTTACTCCAGGTATTCGTCCTGTAGGCGCTGATGTTGGTGACCAGAAGCGTATCATGACCCCTTCTAAGGCGATTCAAGCCGGCTCAGACTACTTAGTTATCGGTCGTCCAATTACTCAAGCAGCGGACCCTGCAGCAGTACTTGCTGAAATCAACGGCACGCTAGCTTAAGCTTATCATTAAGTCGTAATTCCAATAAAGAAGGCCAGCAATTTGCTGGCCTTCTTATAGGTGTACTAAATACAGAATTGGTCTGGAGTAGACTTGTTCTGAACGGCTTAAACCGGAGCGCCACTATGAAACTTAAAGTCGCTGTCTTCTGAAGTGATAAGTTCTGCTTCAACTTGCGCAAAATGAGCAATACGCTCAGAGATATCTTTCCCTGCGATTTGTTCCGCGAGTTCAAGATAGTCTTGATAGTGACGAGCTTCTGAACGAAGTAGAGATACGTAAAACTTTTCCATGTCTTCTTCTAAGAAAGGAGCCAGTTTAGCAAAGCGTTCACAAGAGCGAGCTTCAATAAATGCACCAATAATAAGCTTATCAACCAGAGCATCAGGCTCGTAAGTTTTAACTTGCTTGATTAAACCCTTAGCGTAGCGGCCCGCCTCGATCGGTTGATAAGTCACGCCTTTTTTTACCATCAATTCCATCACTTGGTAGAAGTGATGCAACTCTTCTTTGATCAGTAATACCATTTTATCAATCAAGTCAGCACCGTAATTACAGCCTTCTTTCGCTGTAATTTGCTTTGATACATTACTTTTACCACGTAGAGACTCCAAGTCTCCAATACGACGGTAAGCAAATTGCTCGTAGGGCAAAATCCACTCATTCAGTTGCTTCGCGCTTTCTTTATCTACCGCATATTTACGGATAAGGAACAAAGCACTTTGAGCTGCTTTAAGTTCACAAAGCATGTGATCGCGTAGAATGATATGAAGGTTTTCAGGCTTCTTGGCTTCATCTATCCATGAATCTGGCGTTTCAGCTTTAAGAAAAGAGTGTATAGGGGCTAATAATTCTTGATACATGGTAAGGGCAAGTTTGTTGATAATGCGGGATTTTATCACAGCTTAAGAGATCCCCCTATACGGAGAAAGGAAATTCCACAGGTACAAAAAAGGCCGCTAATTTAAATAGAGCGGCCTTTAAGTGTTGAGTTAGAGCGTTACCATTTTTTCTTCTGACCGAATAGAGCATCCATGTCATCTTCACGCTCTTTCGATTCCATCTGCTGTAAATCTTCTGCGTTTTTATTTAGGCGCTTCTGATCAAGATCGTCAAGCATCTGTTGTAGCTTGTCTTTCGCTTGATTGGAGTATGCGTCGTTTTTAGTGGCTAATGCATCGATGCCTTTGCGCAACAGTTGAATCGCTGTGCCAGGCTGTCCACGAGATATCGAGTCATTTGCACGTTTGATAACATTCTCGATGTTGATGCGAATTTGGATTGTTTCTAAGCGAGCGTTTTCAACCACAAAAGCTTGAGTATTAAAACGTCCTTTATTGTGCTCGTTACGAACCGTGTCACGCAAGCGTTTAACTAGCTTAAGCATCATGATTGCTTGTTTGTCACTACTAGGCATGCGAAAAGCGGTGCTTTCGCCCACTTGGTGGTTCTCTTTAAGCTGAGTGATTTGTTGCTTTACGCTTTCGATGCGTTGGGCAAGCTGCTTATTTTTAGGATCGAGCTCATACATATTAACTAATGCATCAAGAATTCGATTGTTTAAGCATATAAGAAGATCTTGGCTAAACGGCATGTGGTGAGCATTGCCAATTAACTCTTCTGTTCCATCTATAATGGTTAGATAACGAGAAGCTTCCTGTTTCTTCGTTGTTTCTACCTTAACTTTGTATTGAAGCATGATGTTGTAGCCTAAAACCAACACCAAAAGCACGGCTACCAAGGCGATTATTAAACCAATATTCATATATTTGTGTCTGCTTATTGTTTTCTATAGCTAACTAGAGAGGATACACGATTCCATTGTGTATAGGCACTTGTAAATTACAATTTTTGATTATCTCTTGTTGAGCGCAATCGGCAATCAAAATTTACTAACTAATGTGTGAGAATGAGGAGTGGCTTACAAAGCGTCAGTGATATTTTTATTTGTTACGCTTTAAAAGCTCGATATTTCTGTCATTTTAGTTCTCGAAGCGTTATAACTATTAATTATATTACACGAGACTATAACGCTCTATTTGCAAATAAGTTAGCGCAGAAATGAGTAAAGGATTACGAGGTTAGATATGAAGTTACAGCAACTGAAGTATATTGTTGAGGTTCTAAACCATAACCTAAATGTTTCAGCGACAGCAGAGAGTTTGTACACATCTCAGCCCGGCATAAGTAAACAGGTTAGATTACTTGAAGATGAGCTAGGCATTCAAATATTTGAGCGTAGCGGTAAGCATTTAACTCAGGTTACACAAGCCGGTGAGGATATTATTCGTATCTCTCAAGAGATTTTGGCTCGTGTTGAGAGTATTAAAGCGGTTGCGGGTGAGCACACTCATCCTGAGATGGGCACATTGAATATTTCAACCACTCATACTCAAGCTCGTTATGCACTCCCTGATGTGATTAAAGGTTTCACGGCGCGTTATCCAAAAGTGTCGCTTCACATGCATCAAGGCACGCCAAGCCAGATGTCAGAAGCGGTAGCTAAGGGTACAGCGAACTTTGCGATTGCAACGGAAGCGCTACACCTTTATCAAGATGCAATTATGCTGCCTTGTTATCATTGGAACCGTTCGATCGTGGTAACGAAAGATCACCCTCTTGCACAGAAACGAAATATCTCGATTGAAGATCTTGCCGCTTATTCTCTCGTGACTTATGTATTTGGTTTTACTGGCCGTTCCGAGCTGGATACAGCATTTAACAAAGTAGGCTTAACACCGCGTGTTGTGTTTACCGCGACGGATGCTGATGTGATTAAAACTTATGTTCGGATGGGAATCGGGGTGGGTGTAATTGCAAGCATGGCGATTGACCACGAGCAAGATACAGACTTGGTTGCTATTGACGCGAGCCATCTATTTGGTGCTAGCACCACAAGCATTGGCTTTAGAAAGGGTACTTTCTTACGTTCTTACATGTTCGATTTCATGGAGCGTTTTGCACCGCACTTAACTCGCCCAGTAGTTGAGCAAGCTATTTCTTTGAAATCGAATGAAGAGATCGAAGAGATGTTTAAAGACATCGACTTACCCGTTCGCTAAGGGGCATAGTTTTACCTAGATTCCTAATTCGGCCTGTTTAAAGGCCGTTTTCATTTAAGCTCATTTGTGGTTTGCTTGCTGGTAGGTTGTCTTTATATAGCCTCAATTTGTAACCTTCCTTTCCATTTTGGCCTCTTACCCCTACAATCCTCGCATCATAGGGGGAAGCATGCATTCACGATTCAAAATACTCGATTCATTTTTGCTAGAGCACCAAATTTACTGGCGTTCAGAACCTTTTCACCTATGCCAAACTCACGATCAGCCATGGACAGACGTGAACCTTCCACTTGTCGATTGGTTAGATGGCTTGAGTATTGAACGCATTCAAACGCTAAAAGAACAGCCTCAAGTTCTGATTTCGGAACTTATGAGTTTTCTCCCAGAGTTAGAGAATGCCAATCAACACATCCAGTTTGATAATTCGGCTTTAGTTGGGCTTGATCTTCCGCGCGGTACTGCCGATGGTATCCCCGGCAGAAAGCTGCAACAAATCGTCGCGATGGGAGAGGCTTCATTAAAAGAGCATCATAGTAAAGAGTGGCTTGAATGGTGTTCTGGCAAAGGCTTTCTCGGTCGAATCTTATCTCAGCAATCAGATCAAAAGGTCACTAGCTTTGAGTGGCAACAATCGTTGTGTGAAAGCGGACAAAAGATTGCCGATGACCAGAAACTAGAGATGGACTTTGTTCAAGGTGACGCGTTTTCAAAAGATGCAGATCGGGTGTTTAACTCAAATCAACATGCTGTTGCTCTTCACGCTTGTGGTGATCTTCATGTTGAATTAGTGAAGAAATCTGTTTCACATGGGCTTCCTGCAGTCACCATTTCTCCATGTTGCTACCACCTTATTCGCGATGAAAGCTACCAAGCGATGTCATCCGTTGCGAAAAGCTCAGCATTAACGTTGAGCAAGAGCGACTTAAGAATCCCGCTTCAAGAAACCGTCACTGGTGGTGAAAGAGTAAAAAGACACCGTCAGTTAGAAATGAGTTACCGATTAGGCTTTAGCCAACTACTTAAGGGTGAGCTTGGTGTCGACGAGTACATCCCTGTACCAAGCATCAAGAAATCGGAGCTATCCGAAGGCTTTGAATCATTTTGTTGCTGGGCATCTGAAGTGAAAGATATATCGCTGGGCTCAGATATTGATTTTGACTCTTATTTAATTCAAGGCGAAGCGCTTTTCTGGGAAATGGAAAAGCTGAGTTTAGTTCAACAAGTCTTTAGAAGACCTTTAGAGATATGGTTGGCCTTAGATCGTGCCATTTATCTGCAAGAACAAGGTTATCAAGCTTCGATTGAAGAGTTCTGCGAACGTAGTGTAACGCCAAGAAACCTATTGATTCATGGGGTTAAGATCGAGCGCTAGCGGTAAACAGCACTGGTACGTGTTTTTACGATCTAACATCATGAATGCAAAATAAAGTTATAAATACAAAAAAATGATAAATACAAAAAAGCCAGCGCGACATAATGTCGTACTGGCTTTTTGTTTAATGTGTCTGAATTAACTGAACGCTTCAACGAGAAGGTTATTGCGTTCAGTTAGCCATTACATCATTAGTTAAACATCGCGATTGCTTCTGCAGGCGCTACGTATTCTAGGTCAAAGCTTTCTGCAACTTCTTTACAAGTCACTTTACCGTGGATTACGTTTAGACCTTCTAGGAAACCTTCATCAGATAGAAGTGCTTCGCGGTAACCTTTGTTCGCTAGCTTAACAATGTAAGGAAGTGTTGCATTGTTTAGTGCGTAAGTAGAAGTACGAGCAACGGCACCTGGCATGTTAGCAACACAGTAGTGAACTACGTCATCAACGATGTAAGTTGGATCGGCATGAGTTGTCGCGTGTGAAGTTTCGAAACAACCACCTTGGTCGATTGCAACGTCAACAACTGCTGAACCTGGCTTCATCTTAGCGATGTGATCTTTTGTAACAAGTTTAGGAGCGGCTGCGCCTGGGATTAGTACTGCACCAATCACTAGGTCTGCTTCTAGAACATGCTTCTCAATAGCGTCTTCAGTAGAATAAACCACTTTTGCGCGACCTTGGAATTCTTCATCAAGACGACGAAGCGTATCTACGTTGCGATCAAGAATGGTTACGTCTGCACGAAGGCCAACAGCCATACGTGCTGCGTTAGCACCAACAACACCGCCGCCAACAACAACAACTTTTGCTGGCTCAACACCTGGAACGCCGCCAAGAAGAAGACCACAACCACCGTTAGATTTCTCTAGTGTTTGTGCACCTGCTTGAATAGACATGCGACCAGCGACTTCAGACATTGGTGCTAATAGTGGCAAGCGACCCATATTATCTGTTACAGTCTCATAGGCTACGCAGACAGCTTTGCTCTTGATTAGCTCTTCCGTTTGTGGAAAATCTGGTGCAAGGTGTAAATAGGTAAATAATATTTGCCCTTCGCGAAGCATAGCTCGCTCGACAGCTTGAGGTTCTTTAACCTTTACAATCATTTCTGCTTTCGTGAAAACGTCAGCAGCAGTAGGAAGAATGGATGCGCCTACAGCGATGTAATCATCGTCTGAAAAACCGATACCATTACCGGCATTGGTTTCTACAAAAACTTGGTGGCCGTGTGAGATTAGTTCTCTCACGCTAGCTGGGGTCATACCAACGCGGTATTCGTGGTTCTTGATTTCCTTAGGTACGCCAATGATCATCCTGACTCCTCATTTTATTTTGGTTGTTTTATCTATGTGTAGGGTAATTCTGTCGAATTAATATCTAGTATAGATATGTTTAAGTAAAATTTGATACTGAATATTAAAAAGTTGTAGTATATTTTTTTGCAAGGAAGTAATAAGGTGGAATAAAAAATGGCAGACAATTATAAGAAGCCGTCCAAGGAACTAGATCGTATTGACCGCAACATTCTTAATGAGTTGCAAAAAGACGGTCGTATCTCAAACGTTGAACTCTCAAAACGAGTAGGACTTTCTCCAACTCCATGTCTTGAGCGTGTTCGTCGTTTAGAGCGTCAAGGTTACATTACTGGGTACACAGCATTGCTGAACCCACAGTACCTTGATGCTTCACTTTTAGTGTTTGTTGAAATTACGTTGAACCGTGGTGCGCCAGATGTGTTCGAACAATTCAACACCGCTGTGCAGAAACTGGATGACATCCAAGAGTGTCATTTAGTGTCGGGTGATTTTGACTATCTTCTAAAAACACGTGTATCTGATATGGGTGCTTACCGTAAGCTACTGGGTGATACGTTACTTCGTCTACCAGGCGTAAACGACACTCGAACTTACGTTGTAATGGAAGAAGTGAAACAAACCAATCAACTTGTGATTAAAACTCGTTAATCACAATTGGTGAAATGAAAGAAAGCGGACATTTGTTCCGCTTTCTTGCTTTCTGGAATTGGGTTTTTCTGTTTGATATGGTTAAATCAACAGTAGTTTCATTGAAACGAGCGGCTATTGCCGCTCGAGATGTTTTTATCCCGTTTAATTATTAAGTTGGTTTATGTTCAAGCAGAGCAGTAATAAAGTAGAAACAATCATTAAAACGAGTGAAGAGCCTCAGTCTCCTCGTTTAAGTGGTTCTCAACGTCTAAAAGAGTGCAGCCTAATTCTAGGTGTTCTCTTCTCTATTCTACTTGCCGTTGCGTTATTAACTTTTAGCCCTGCTGACCCATCATGGTCGCAAACGGCTTGGGGTGGTGATATTCAAAATGCAGGAGGCTACGTAGGTGCATGGTTGGCGGATACGCTTTTCTTTGTGTTTGGTTCTTTAGCTTATCCTTTACCTATCTTGGTGACGGTTGCTGCGTGGGTATTATTCCGTAAACGTAATGAAGATGAGCAGATCGATTTCATGCTGTGGGGTACTCGTTTACTTGGACTGACTGTCCTTGTTCTTACTAGCTGTGGTTTAGCGGATATCAACTTCGATGATATTTGGTACTTTTCATCTGGTGGTGTAGTCGGTGATGTATTAACAAGTCTTGCACTTCCAACGCTGAACGTTCTGGGCAGTACGTTGGTTCTTCTTTTCTTATGGGGAGCTGGCTTTACCCTATTAACGGGCATTTCTTGGTTAAGTATTGTTGAATGGTTAGGCGAGTGTGCAATCAAATTCTTTACGTCAGCCGTTAATAAGGCGCGCGGCCAAGATCAAGAGCTGCTTGAACCTCAGTTAACAGAATCGGCAGACCGCGATTTAATCGAAGAACGTCATCAAGAGCCGAGTTACCGTGATGTTCCTGCTTTAGAAGATAACAAAGAATCAAAAGAGCATGATCTACTAGATCCTGCGATGAGCTTCTCAGCGACCAATGAGTCTTCAGGCGAGGCTACAAATGCGCTAGACAGTGCCGCGTCGCCGAAGCGCCATTACAATATTCATATGCCTGTCGAGGCGCCAGCGAAGCAAGACGCTTCAGCTCAAGAAGTGTCTGATATTCAACGTCAACCTGAAGTTGAACCTGAGCCGATCCCTGCTGCGCCTGTTTACCAAGCGCCAGAAGAACCATTAGAAGAAGGTATTGAGCGTTCGAAGCAGTTGAATGCAACGATAGAGCAGCTTGAGCACGCCGCTATGTATGAAGATGATCTAGCGGCTCAAGAGCAAGTTGACGCACATGAATCTCAGGTTGCGTACCAACAATACATGCAAAACGAACAAGCGGAAGTTAGTCCAACTCATAGTGATTTTGATAGTGCTGAAACAGCAACGGATAGTTCCTCTGAAGTCGAGGGTGAACTCGGTGCAGAAGACGTTCAGCCTGAATCTTTATATGCTTCGCCAGTGGATGAAACAGAAGAAACAATCGAAGACGATTCTTCAGTGCAAGCATCTCCGTTTGATATGGCGGAAGAGCAAGATGAACAAACTTCAGTGTTCCAACCGGTATCGATTGAAGATGTTAATACTGAGCAACAAGAGCCTTTCGCTGCCCAGCAAGGTAATGCGGAGTTTGAACAAGCTAACGAACAAACTGAAGAGCTTGCTGTTGATCTTCCATGGGAAGAAGTCACGGAAGATGAGTCTGTGCACCAAGACCAAGACCAAGACCAAGACCAAGACCAAGATGTAGCAGCATTCCAAAATCTGGTATCTGAAGCGCAAGCGAATATGGCGGCGACACAAAACCCGTTCTTGGTACAGCAAGATGTGAATTTGCCCAAACCTGCCGAGCCATTGCCAACACTTGAGCTGTTGTTCCACCCTGAAAAACGTGAAACCTTTATTGACCGCGATGCACTAGAGGCGATTGCTCGTCTTGTTGAATCTAAATTAGCCGATTACAAAATCAAAGCTGATGTGGTTGATATCTTCCCTGGCCCTGTCATCACTCGATTCGAACTCGATCTGGCTCCTGGCGTGAAAGTGAGCCGTATTTCTGGTCTTTCTATGGACTTAGCGCGTTCACTTTCTGCATTGGCAGTGCGGGTCGTAGAGGTAATACCGGGTAAACCTTATGTTGGTTTGGAATTGCCGAACATGAGCCGTCAAACCGTATTCTTCTCCGATGTGGTAGGTAGCCCTCAGTTCCAAGAAGCGACGTCACCAACGACCGTTGTTCTAGGACAAGATATTGCAGGTGAAGCGGTTATTGCTGATTTATCGAAGATGCCACACGTACTGGTTGCAGGTACCACCGGTTCTGGTAAGTCGGTGGGTGTGAACGTGATGATCTTGAGTATGCTTTACAAGGCATCGCCAGAAGACGTTCGTTTCATCATGATTGACCCGAAAATGTTGGAATTGTCTATCTATGAAGGTATTCCACATCTATTGTCTGAAGTCGTTACTGACATGAAAGATGCGTCTAACGCCCTTCGTTGGTGTGTTGGCGAAATGGAACGTCGTTATAAACTGATGTCGGCACTTGGTGTTCGTAACATTAAAGGCTACAACGACAAATTGAAGATGGCTGCGGAAGCGGGTCACCCAATTCATGATCCTCTGTGGAAACCGGGCGACAGCATGGACCCTGAAGCACCATTATTGGAAAAACTGCCTTACATCGTAGTTGTCGTCGATGAATTCGCCGATTTAATCATGGTAGTAGGTAAGAAAGTTGAAGAATTGATTGCTCGTTTGGCACAAAAAGCACGTGCGGCGGGTGTTCACTTGATCCTAGCGACTCAGCGCCCGTCAGTGGATGTTATTACGGGTCTTATTAAAGCCAATATCCCGACACGTGTAGCCTTTACTGTATCAACCAAAACGGACTCTCGAACGATTCTTGACCAAGGTGGTGCAGAATCATTATTGGGTATGGGTGATATGTTGTACTTACCACCGGGTTCAAGCCACACAACTCGTGTACACGGTGCGTTTGCATCTGATGATGATGTACACGCGGTCGTGAATAACTGGAAAGCACGTGGTAAGCCAAACTATATTGAAGAGATTACGAACGGCGACCAAACCCCAGAAACACTATTGCCGGGTGAGAAGATGGAAGGCGATGAAGAAGTCGATCCTCTGTTTGATCAAGTTGTCGAATATGTTGTTCATTCACGCCGAGGTTCGGTTTCTGGTGTGCAACGTCGATTTAAGATCGGCTACAACCGTGCCGCACGAATTGTCGAGCAATTAGAAGCTCAAGGTATTGTCAGTGCTCCAGGACATAACGGTAACCGAGAAGTCTTGGCGCCAGCGCCACCAAAAGATTAGTTCCAATAGGAACTCATAACTATTCAGTCGGTCAAAACCAAAACATGACCGACTTATGTTCTAACAGGATTATTGATGAAAAAAGTATTCGCACTTTTATTTATGAGCTTCTCAGTATTTGCTTCTCCGAAAGAAGAGTTGAGTAGCCGCTTGTCGCTGAATGCAGGTTTTAGCGCTGACTTTAAACAAGTTGTCACCAGCCCTGACGGTGATGTTGTGATGGAAGGCGAGGGCACAGTAGAGATCGCACGCCCTAGCTTGTTCCGTTGGGAAACGACTTTCCCTGATGAAAACCTATTGGTCTCTGATGGTCAAAGCTTGTGGTACTACAGCCCGTTCATTGAACAAGTGAGCATTTACTGGCAAGAACAAGCCACATCGCAAACGCCATTTGTATTGCTGACTCGTAACCAAGCAAGTGATTGGGATAACTACAATGTTGCGCAAACGGGTAACCAATTTACGCTAACGCCAACGGCTGTGGACTCTAATCAGGGCGATTTCCAGATTAACATCACCGAGAAAGGCATTGTTCAGGGCTTTAATGTGATTGAACAAGACGGCCAAAAAGGTGAGTTTACCTTTAACAATGTTGACTTAGGTAAACCTGCTGCTGACCGCTTTACTTTTGTGGCGCCGGAAGGTGTCGAGGTCGACGACCAAAGAAACTGATCCAAACTGGCAGATCGTTTGGTAGTAAGTCGATAGGTATTGATGCCATCAACGAATCAAGAGATTGCAATTGAGTAATTACAGCTTAGATTTTGCGGGGGACGAAGATTTTCGTCCCCTTGCTGCTCGTATGAGACCTGAAACTGTTGAACAGTATATTGGTCAGCAGCATATATTAGGTCCAGGTAAACCCCTTCGCAGAGCGTTGGAGGCGGGCCATATCCACTCCATGATTTTATGGGGGCCTCCGGGCACCGGTAAAACCACGCTGGCAGAAGTGGCAGCTAATTACGCCAATGCAGAAGTCGAGCGCGTGTCAGCAGTGACTTCGGGTGTAAAAGACATTCGTATCGCCATTGAAAAAGCGCGTGAGAACAAGCAAGCAGGGCGTAGAACGATTTTATTTGTGGACGAAGTCCATCGCTTTAACAAAAGCCAGCAAGATGCTTTTCTACCTCATATCGAAGATGGCACGGTTACGTTTATCGGCGCGACCACAGAAAACCCTTCTTTTGAGTTAAACAACGCTTTGTTATCACGTGCGCGTGTCTACAAACTGACTTCGCTTAATACTGAGGATATCTCCCTCGTCATTCGCCAAGCCATTGAAGATAAACAGCGTGGCTTGGGTGATGTGTCGGCTGATTTTGCTGATAACGTATTAGATCGTCTTGCGGAGCTGGTCAACGGTGATGCACGTATGTCGCTCAACTATCTAGAGCTGCTGTATGACATGGCGGAAGACAACGACAAAGGCGAGAAAGCGATAACATTGCAGTTGTTAGCTGAGGTGGCTGGTGAGAAGGTTGCTCGTTTCGATAACAAGGGTGATATTTGGTACGACCTAATCTCCGCCGTTCATAAGTCGATTCGAGGCTCTAATCCCGATGCTGCGTTGTATTGGTCGGCGCGAATGATTGCAGCGGGTTGTGACCCTTTGTATATAGTAAGACGCTTGCTGGCGATTGCTTCTGAAGATATTGGTAATGCTGATCCAAGAGCAATGCAGGTCGCAATGTCGGCTTGGGATTGCTTCACGCGTATTGGCCCAGCAGAAGGGGAGCGTGCGATTGCGCAGGCGGTTGTCTATTTAGCGTGTGCGCCAAAGAGTAACGCTGTTTACACGGCTTGGAAGCAAGCCTTAACGGATGCTCACAACCTTCCTGAATATGAAGTCCCTCATCATTTACGTAATGCACCCACAACTTTGATGAAGGACATGGGCTACGGGCAAGAATACCGTTATGCTCATGATGAACCAGGCGCCTACGCCGCTGGAGAAAAGTATTTGCCGCCTGAAATGGGCGAAACACAATACTATTTCCCAACAAAACGAGGCTTAGAGACCAAAATTGGCGAGAAGCTAGATTATCTGGCGGATTTGGACGCAAAAAGCCCACAAAAACGCTATGAAAAGTAGTCTTTTTTGGATATCGTTACCTAGTCATAAAAATTCAATTAAATCGTTACAAATTGGTCGAAATAGCACCAGTTTTAGGGGTTTAGCAGTGATTCAGTAGCAATCTACTGAATATTCAAATAACTAAAGCATAGGATTAGCAATGCTGGATTCTAAATTACTTCGAGCTGAGCTGGATGAAACAGCGGCAAAATTAGCACGTCGAGGCTTCACCCTTGATGTAGAGACAATTCGTGAACTTGAAGAAAAACGTAAGTCCCTTCAGATGAAAACTGAAGAGCTACAAGCGTTACGTAACTCTCGATCGAAGTCCATTGGTCAAGCGAAAGCAAAAGGCGACCATGAAGAAGCTGAGCGTATCCTTGCAGAAGTAGGCAACTTAGGCGCAGAACTAGACCAAGCTAAAGTAACATTGGCTGAGCTTCAATCTGAGCTAGAAACGATCACAATGTCAATTCCTAACCTACCTGACGCAGAAGTGCCAGACGGTAAAGATGAAGACGACAACGTAGAAGTTTCTCGTTGGGGTCAACCTAAGACTTACGACTTCGAAGTGAAAGATCACGTGGATCTTGGCGAAATGTCTGGCGGTCTTGATTTTGCTAGCGCAGTTAAAATCTCTGGTTCTCGTTTTATCGTGATGAAAGGCAAATTCGCACGTCTACACCGTGCTATTGCTCAGTTCATGCTGGACCTTCACACTGATGAGCACGGCTACACAGAAATGTACGTACCGTACCTAGTGAACCACGATAGCCTATACGGTACTGGTCAACTTCCTAAGTTCGGCGAAGACTTGTTCCACACAAGCCCGCTAACTGAGCAAGTAAGTGATGTACCGCTTAAGACGTTATCGCTTATCCCAACTGCGGAAGTACCGGTAACGAACATGGTTCGTGACACGATTACTGATGAAGCTGAACTGCCACTTAAGATGACAGCTCACACTCCATGTTTCCGTTCTGAAGCGGGTTCTTACGGTCGTGACACTCGTGGTCTTATCCGTATGCACCAATTCGACAAAGTTGAATTAGTACAAATTACTAAGCCAGAAGACTCAATGGCAGCGCTTGAAGAGCTAACAGGTCACGCTGAGAAAGTACTTCAACTTCTAGAGCTTCCTTACCGTAAAGTGATTCTATGTACGGGTGACATGGGCTTCGGTTCTGCGAAAACTTACGACTTAGAAGTCTGGGTTCCAGCACAAGAGACATACCGTGAAATTTCTTCTTGTTCAAACATGTGGGATTTCCAAGCGCGTCGTATGCAAGCTCGTTTCCGTCGTAAAGGCGAGAAGAAACCTGAACTTGTACACACACTTAACGGTTCTGGTCTTGCTGTTGGTCGTACTATGGTTGCTATTCTTGAGAACAACCAAGAAGCAGATGGCCGTATTGCTATCCCAACAGTACTTCAACCATACATGGGCGGCGTAACGCACATCGGCTAATGCCAATTTTGGTTAATCAAATTTAGATTAATCTGACTTGTTAGAATATTTAAAAGGCTTTGCTGTAATGGCAAAGCCTTTTTTGTATGCGGACGTTGTTTAAATAGAAGCTACATATATGAGAAGGCAGCCTCGGAAGTATTGTTTGCTTGTTTCCAGGCCAAGTCTGCTTGCTTACATGCCAGAAGCGCCTTTCGGTAATAGTTTTGATAGTTGTTTTGTGTCAGCTCATCAATCGTATAAAGCTGTGTGATCACTTCGTCACATTGCTTGATGATGGTTAGCACTTGTTTTGCACCCATTGAATCAGGCCAAATAACAGAGAGCAATTTTATCGTATTCATACATACGTTCTTGATCATCGGACATCGTTTATGAATATCTAAGTAAGCCACAAGCACCTGTTTGTAGTCTGACTTTGCTAGTTTGATGCCGATATTCTTCTCTTTGAGCCAGTTCATTTTTGCGGTGTTGCGATGTTTCATCTCAGTGCACATCGTTATCTGACTTGAAACCACTGTCTCGCTCGCTGTTTTCACTATCAACATGCTGCAACGGTTTTCCGCAATTTTAAACTCGTTTTCACAGCTCATCCTATCCAATAACCATGCATGGTGATAAATCACAGGGAAGGCATCAAAGTCATTCTTATCGTGCAATGCGGTTAGTATAGTGACTGCTTTTTGATATTGGTTAGCTTCCATCGCGATGTGAGCTGCGATAAGTGCTAAGTCAGTTTGAAGCCCTGATCTTGCCTCGGTAGGGATCTTCGAAATTAAGTAATTGACGTGACCCAAATTCGCTTGCTTATCGATGCCATCTGAGGCGTAATAGAGCAAGAATCGTATATGACTTAGCTTCATATATAGGTTGTCTCGAAAGGTGTCCTTATTGATTTGCACATGGTTTTGGTAGTGGAATAGCGCTGTTTTAGTATCATTAACCGATAAGCATAGATTTGCGATTGCAAGCTCTCTCTCAGAGTTACCTGGTGTTAGTTTACTCGCTAACTTGAAGTGAGCAATGGCTGCCGGAACCTTATTGCTGATCAGGTTTACTTGAGCTGCTTGGTCTCGATACAAAGTGCAGGTTGGCGCAGAATTGATCAAACTTTCAATCATCGACTGTGCTTCGCTAAGCTGCCCCAAATTCGCAAGGCTGTTTGCTAATCCTGCTTGAGCCCAATCAAAACTGCCTTCATCTATCGCTTTCTGATAGACATTCTTGGCTTCCTCGTAGAGCTCTAGTTTTGATAGAAAGCTCCCTCTAAATTGCTGGATTGTTGCGAAGTATTCGGGATGAAACGCGGCAAGCCCTTCGCAATGCTCTAGGCCCGCTTCATAGTTATTTTCTCTCTCAGCCTTATAAATGTCTTGTAAAATCAGCTTCTTCCTTAAGGAACTGGTGATGCGCTGTTTTAGAGTTTCGCGGTTAAACGGTTTTAACAAATAGTTGTCAGGTCGTAGTTCAAGGATAGGGCGTATCGATAGAGCTGAATTTTCACCTGTAACAAGAATAAATATTCCGTCATCTTTTAATCTGTTGGCTTGCTTCAATTCTTCAAATAGCTGTTTGCCGTTGATCGTGTTACCAAAGTTGTAATCACAAATGATGACATCAAAAGTTGAGTCATTCGTGATGGTCATTGCAACACGAGGTGATTTCGCAATGGCAATCAAACGTTCTGAAAAACCAATATGAACCAGCATGTTACGAATGGTTGATAACACTATCGTTGAGTCATCAATGATAAGTGCATTTAGTTGGGTTAATTTCATGCTTACTTTAAATTATTTACTGACGTGAATTACGTAGCTATTGCGGATTGTCTTGATGTCTTGCACGACCGACAAAACAAGAAGCGTTAGGTTTCTACGAAGTTGATATAAGCCTTCGCTAGAATTGGATTCTTTTTTTGCGAATATTTTTATCTAATAGGAGTTAAAAATATTGGCTAATTTGATTCTGAGATGAACTCGAATAAGGAAGGTCATTCATTATATTCAGTCCCAAAATGGCGCGTATTTTATGACGGCTTTTTACCCGATAGGTAACACTCTTTTGCTAATTGTTTTTATGGAGACGATTAAATTTATTTGTGGGGTTTTTCGAGTTCAAATCAAAGATAAAACAATGGCTTGGGGTGTGTTTGTTGGCTGGTTTTTCACGTGAAGGATAAGCCGCCGTTAGTATTTTATGGGCGGCTTATAGGTTTTCTAAATGATGTTTGTTAAATCAACTTGGTTTGAAGCAAGCAGATTGTTGGAGGGCTTTGTCAATAGATGAAACAAGTTGTTCGATGTGCTCAGCCTTGCTAATGAAAGGAGGCATCATATAAATCAACTTCCCGAACGGACGTATCCAAACGCCTTGTTCAACAAAGTGAGCTTGGATGGTTTCCATATCGACAGGTGTGTGGGTTTCAACGACGCCAATGGCGCCCAACCAGCGAACATCTTTGACAAGAGCATGCTTGAGTAGAGGCGGTAGTAACTCAGAAAAGAGTTGTTCAATCTGATGAGTCTGATTTTGCCAATGACCTTGCTCTATGATGGACAAACTTGCCGCACCTACTGCACAAGCTAAAGGGTTGCCCATGAAGGTTGGCCCGTGCATAAAGCACCCGGCTTCACCGCCACATACCGTGTCGGCGACATCTTTACTCGCAAGCGTCGCTGACAGCGTCATGTAGCCACCAGTTAAAGCCTTCCCTACGCATAAGATATCAGGTTGAACATCGGCATGTTCGCAAGCAAACAATTTCCCTGTACGGCCAAAGCCGGTCGCAATCTCATCCAAGATCAGTAAGACGTTGAATTCATCACACAGCAAGCGTACTTGTCTCAGGAATTCAGGGTGGTAGATGCGCATACCGCCAGCGCCTTGAACGATTGGTTCTAAGATCACAGCTGCCACTTCTTTGTGGTGGACCGTTAGCTTTTCTCGAAAGCTATCGATGTCACTGGAGTTCCACTCATCCCAGAAGCCAGTTTTTGGTGAATCGGCAAAGACGTGTTCAGGCAAAAATCCCTTGTAGAGACTATGCATTGAGTTATCAGGATCGGTCACTGACATTGCCGCAAAGGTATCACCGTGGTAACCATCTCTTAGTGTGAGGAACTTTGAACGAGGTTGTCCTTTAGCGTGCCAATATTGCAGTGCCATCTTGAGGCTAACCTCTACGGCTACTGAACCTGAATCAGCCAAGAATACGTGCTCGAGATTATTTGGTGCTAGGTTCAAAAGTTTCTTACATAAATCGATAGCAGGCTGGTGGGTGATACCTCCAAACATAACATGCGAAACCTTATCGATTTGGCTGTGAGCTGCAGCATTGAGCTCTGGATGATTGTAGCCGTGGATGGTTGACCACCAAGAGGACATACCATCAATAATTCGTTTTCCGCCCTCTAATTCTAGGTAAACGCCGTCTGCGTTAGTGACTGGGTAGCAGGTCAGAGGTGTCAACGTTGATGTATAAGGATGCCAGATATGCTGGCGGTCAAAGGCGAGATCCATAGTAACTTCCATTCTTGGTGTGGTTAAAAAGTAACCAGATGTAAACTTTTGATATTATCAATGTGTTGACAGTCTAAAGCTTGTCGGTAGACTATCCAAGCATAAATACAATCTCTATTGATAGAGATGTAACATCAAATAATAAAAAAGGATCGACACGTGGAAGTTCGTCATGACTGGACAGTTGCTGAAGTAAGAGCACTGATTGAAAAACCGTTTATGGATTTAATGTTTGAAGCTCAAGTGGTTCATAGACAGTACCAAGAGCACAACCACGTGCAGGTGAGTACACTGTTATCGATTAAGACAGGTGCTTGTCCTGAAGATTGTAAGTACTGCCCTCAGAGTGCTCACTACCGAACGGATGTCGACAAAGAACGCTTAATGGAAGTCGAGCGTGTTTTGGATGCGGCGCAAAAAGCTAAGAACGCGGGCTCGACTCGCTTCTGTATGGGCGCCGCATGGAAAAACCCGAAAGAACGCGATATGCCTCACCTAACTGACATGATCAAAGGTGTGAAAGGCATGGGCCTAGAAACATGTATGACACTAGGCATGTTAACGCCTGATCAAGCAGGTGAGTTAGCGGACGCAGGTTTGGATTACTACAACCATAACCTTGATACGTCTCCGGAGTTCTACGGAAGCATTATCACCACTCGTACTTACCAAGACCGTTTAGATACGCTATCTCATGTGCGTGATGCCGGTATGAAGATCTGTTCTGGTGGTATTATTGGTATGGGCGAAAGTACTAATGACCGTGCAGGCCTGCTGGTAGAGCTTGCGAACCTTCCTGTTCACCCAGAAAGTGTACCAATCAACATGCTCGTAAAAGTCAAAGGCACACCGATGGAAAACGTCGATGATGTTGAGTCTTTCGACTTCGTCAAACTGATAGCGATTGCTCGTATCATGATGCCAATGTCTGCGGTTCGTTTATCAGCAGGCCGTGAGAACATGAACGAACAGATGCAGGCGATGTGTTTCATGGCGGGTGCGAATTCTATCTTCTACGGCTGTAAGCTACTGACTACGCCAAACCCAGATGAAGACACGGACATGCAGCTGTTTAAGAAGTTAGGTATCAACAGCCAACAGGTGGCTCAGAAGCCAGACGAAATTCAAGAAAATGAACTGTTAGATCAAGTGGTGGAGCGCGTTGCTGCTCGTCCAACGAAAGATGACATGTTCTACGATGCCACTGTTTAAATCTCGCATCAAAAGTGCCCTTGCTCATCGCCGTGAGCAAGGGTTAACTCGTCAACTTAAGGTGCTCGAAAACAGCAATAGCCCTTTGCTCAATAGTGAAGGTTCTCGCTTTATTAACTTTTCGAGTAATGATTACCTAGGCTTGGCAAACGATCCTGAACTGGTCGATGCATGGCAAACCGGACTTTCCAAATATGGTGCTGGAAGTGCAGCATCGCCATTGGTCACGGGTTTTAGTCCTGCTCATCGAAATTTAGAGGCTCAGCTGTGTGAATGGCTTGGCTTTGAACGTGCCATTCTATTTAGTTCTGGTTTCAGTGCTAATCAAGCTTTGTTGTTTTCTCTGCTCGATAAAGACGACTCTCTGTTGCAAGACAAACTTAACCACGCCTCATTGATGGAAGCGGGGATGCTTTCACCTGCAACCATGAAACGCTTTAAGCACAACGACACGCAACATTTAGAGTCGCTATTGAGTCGCACTCCACAATCCTTGGTCGTGACTGAAGGTGTGTTCAGCATGGATGGCGATCAAGCGCCTCTCAGCCGGATATCTAACCTAACTCATCAATACGACAGTTGGTTGGTGGTTGATGATGCCCACGGTATCGGCGTATTAGGTGATAAAGGGGCAGGGAGCTGCAGTGCGGCACAAATCTCCCCCGATATTTTGGTGGTGACCTTTGGTAAAGCATTTGGCCTTTCTGGTGCTGCGATTCTTTGTTCGTCAGAAGTGGGTGATTACTTAACTCAGTTTGCTCGGCATCATGTGTATTCGACGGCGATGCCACCTTCACAAGCGGTGGCTTTATCTCATGCGTGTCAGATGATTCAGACGCAAGAGTGGCGTCGTGAGAAGTTGACAGAACTTGGCGCCCTTTATGCTGAGCAGATGAGTGGCGTGAAAGGCTTTATTGATACTCAGACGCCGATCAAGCCATTTTTAATCGGCGAAGCCCAAGCTGCACTATCTATTGCTGAAGAGTTAAAGCGCAATCAAGTTTGGGTAACGGCAATAAGGCCACCAACGGTGCCTATTGGGACTGCTCGTTTGCGTATTACCTTAACGGCGAACCATAGTCAGGAACAGATTCTTCAGTTAACTGACTCGTTGCTTCAAGCAATAGAGCGAAGCAACGACTCTGGAAGCAAACCAAGCATAGAATCAAGCTTTGAATTAAAGAAAGAGGCTCAGTAAATGTCACAAGAAGCAGTAGTGCATAATTACGTAAGCCAAGATAAGAGTGCGATTGCTGAAGCCTTCGGCAAAGCAGCTGCAACCTATGACAAACACGCTGAGTTTCAGCGCGATGTAGGCCACCGACTATTGGATAAGCTACCGAGTGACCTCTCTGGGTTAAAGGTGCTCGATCTAGGTTGTGGTACAGGGTATTTCTCTGAACAGTTAGTTAAGCGAGGTGCTGCAGTGGTATGTGCTGACCTTTCCAATGGAATGTTGGACGAAGCAAAACAGCGCTGTGGTGTATCAGTCTCTTCATATCAACAAGCCGATGCCGAGCAATTACCGTTTGAAGACGGGCACTTTGACATCGTTTTCTCTAGCCTTGCGTTGCAATGGTGTGACGACTTGTCGTCGCCTTTGAGAGAGATGAAGCGTGTTACAGCGGTTGGTGGACGTGTTATTTTCTCAACTTTGCTTGATGGATCACTGTTTGAACTGAAAAAGTCGTGGTCCAAAATTGACGCACATCAACACGTTAACCATTTTATTACAATCAATCAGGTAAAAATTGCGTTAGCGCAATCTAGCTGTACTGCTCATCAACTAGACTTGCCCACCATCACCGTTTGGTACGACACTGCGTTTGAACTGATGCGCGACCTTAAAGGTATCGGCGCTAATCACGTAAGTGGTCGCTCACAAGGTTTAACAAGTCGCCGAATGTTGCGGCTTGTTGAGCGGGAATATAGAGAGTTTAAAAACCATCAAGGTTTCTTACCAGCAACATATCAAGTTTGTTTAGGGGTTATTCAATTATGATTGATGCATTATTCATTGCAGGTACGGATACCGAAGTGGGAAAAACTGTGGTTTCAAAAGCGATTCTTCAAGCTTTAGCCGCACAAGAGTTATCAACAATAGGCTACAAGCCAGTTGCCGCAGGGTGTGAACAATCCCCTGAGGGATTACGTAATAGTGATGCACTGCATCTTCAAGAAGCTGCGACGCAAGATATCGCCTACGAAGACGTTAACCCGTATGCGTTGTTGCTACCATCATCACCACACATTGCAGCAAAGCATGATGGTGTCGTGATTGATGAAACCGTATTATCAGCTAAGTTGGCAGAGCATAAGCGAAACTCTGACATCGTGTTAGTTGAAGGTGCTGGTGGTTGGCGTGTACCGGTTTCTGATGAAGAATATTTGTCTAGCTGGGTCAAAAAAGAGCAGCTGCCAGTGGTATTGACGGTCGGTATTAAGCTTGGCTGTTTGAGTCATGCACTGCTAACCGCAGAAGTAATTCGTGCTGATGGACTGAACCTAGTGGGTTGGGTTGCAAACCGCATTAACCCAGGTACTGAACATTACGCTGAAATTATAGCGATGCTTGAAGATAAGCTAGGTGCACCGAAGTTAGGTGAAATTCCGTATGTGCCAAGAGCAAAGTCTAAGAACATTGGTAAGTATATTGATATACAGCCATTGCTCGACCTTTAAACTTCGAGTTATACGTTAAACAAGAAAAGGGCTGCGATTGCAGCCCTTTTGCTATGTTAAGCCTTTTGGCCATGAGTTTATAAACAACTGGCCTTTGAACAAGTCGCTATGGGTTAGTGTTCTTTTGTAAGTCCCATTAGTGCTTGCTGTGTTTCTGTGATTTTTGTCTGTGCCGTTTGCGGTGTTAGGATCCCAATCTGCTTTTTTGCTTCTTCTTCAGTAATCCCTAGGTGACAGCACAGTAAATCGATAGCCATTTGAGTGTTAGTACCTTCAACCATGATTCTTCCCTTTTTGTACATGGACTAGCCAATAAATCATCTGAAGCCACTGTAAACGGATTGTTATACCGACACCATACGACTTAGGTCTAATAGACTGGAGGTGATTCGAATATGGTCTCGTAATCAAATGTTGCAATTTAATGCTTAACCTTGTTTTCTTAATCTAAGACTATATGTATAAGTAAGTATAAGTCTTCAAGGTTGGAATAAATTGCTGTCTGCCTTGTCTATAATAATAAGTTTTATAAAAACAGCTTTCATGCGGAGATAAGTAATGAAGCGAGTAATGTTGTTCCTTGCAACCAACCTAGCGGTTGTATTGGTACTAAGTGTTGTTCTTAATATTGTATACGCAGTTACAGGTATGCAACCTGGTAGCCTATCAGGCTTATTGGTGATGGCTGCAGTATTTGGCTTTGGTGGCTCATTCATTTCATTGATGATGTCAAAGAAAATGGCGCTACGATCGGTAGGCGGTATGGTCATTGAAAGTCCACGTAACGAAACCGAACATTGGTTGATGGAGACAGTAAGCCGTCAGTCTCAACAAGTTGGTATTGGTATGCCAACGGTGGCGATTTACGATTCGCCAGACATCAACGCGTTTGCGACGGGCGCTAAGCGTAATGATTCATTAGTAGCAGTCTCTACGGGTCTGCTACACAACATGACGCGTGATGAAGCTGAAGCAGTGTTAGCGCATGAAGTGAGTCACATCGCGAACGGTGATATGGTGACCATGACGCTAATGCAGGGCGTGGTGAACACGTTCGTTATCTTCCTATCTCGTTTCATCGCCAACATTGTTGCGTCGAATGACAACGAAGAAGAGGGTGGCAGCAACATGATGGTGTACTTTGGTGTGTCTATGGTGCTGGAATTAGTATTTGGTTTCTTAGCAAGCTTCATTACGATGTGGTACAGCCGTCATCGTGAATTCCATGCCGATGCAGGTGCTGCGCACTTAGTAGGTAAAGAGAAGATGATAGCAGCACTAGAACGTCTTAAGGTGAGCCATGAGCCACAACTAGAAGGTTCTATGATGGCATTTGGTATCAACGGCAAGAAATCGCTTACTGAGCTTCTGATGAGCCACCCACCACTAGACAAGCGTATTGCATCTCTACGTAACATGTAATCGCTACGTAATTCTCAGTCGCTAGTCGACAAGAGACCTTTTAAAGGCTTCCTTCGGGAGGCCTTTTTTGATTTTGGTGTTCAAGACAGTAAGTATCCGAGGGATATGTGTCTGGTGATAGAGGGTTACTAGTGATGAAGCGTTGCGATATTTATTGGTTGATATCGCACGGACTGACATGTATAGGGTAATTAGGAGGGGGGCTATGTTCTTTTGATTACAGCTCTTGCTCAGTGCACTTTCTTCCGCTCAACAAAAAGGCTTCCACATGGGAAGCCTTAGTCTATTCTGTGATTCGAACTTCGAATCCTACAGCTTGTCAGTTAGCTCGATAGCTTGACCGATGTAGTTCGCAGGTGTCATCTCTTTTAGGCGAACTTTCTCGTCTGCAGGGATTTCAAGGCCGTCGATGAATGCACGCATGCCTTCGCCATCTACACGTTTACCACGAGTTAGCTCTTTTAGCTTCTCGTATGGCTTCTCGATGCCGTAACGGCGCATTACTGTTTGTACTGGTTCTGCTAGTACTTCCCAGTTCTTGTCTAGTTCAGCAAGTAGCGCTTCACGGTTAACTTCTAGCTTGCTAATACCTTTCAGAGTTGAAGTGTATGCAATGATAGCGTAGCCAACACCAACACCTAGGTTACGAAGAACCGTAGAGTCAGTAAGGTCACGCTGCCAGCGAGAAACTGGAAGCTTTTGTGCAAGGTGGCTGAATACTGCGTTTGCTAGACCAAGGTTGCCTTCAGAGTTTTCGAAGTCAATTGGGTTAACTTTATGCGGCATTGTAGAAGAACCGATTTCGCCAGCAATAGTCTTCTGCTTGAAGTGACCAAGAGCGATGTAGCCCCAAACGTCACGGTCGAAGTCTAGAAGGATAGTGTTGAAACGTGCAACTGCATCAAAAAGCTCAGCGATGTAATCGTGAGGTTCGATTTGAGTTGTGTACGGGTTCCAAGTTACGCCAAGAGATTCAGTGATGAACTCTTCGCTGAACTGGTGCCATTCAACTTCTGGGTATGCAGAAAGGTGTGCGTTGTAGTTACCTACAGCACCGTTGATTTTCGCTAGGATCTCAACGTTTTCGATTTGCTTGTATTGACGTTCCATACGGTACGCAACGTTAGCCATCTCTTTACCCATAGTAGAAGGAGAAGCAGGCTGACCGTGTGTACGAGACAGTAATGGAATGTCACGGTACTCGTTCGCAAGCGCTTTGATAGCATCAATTACGTTACGGATTTCTGGAAGAATCACTGTGTCACGAGCTTCTTTAAGCATAAGCGCGTGAGATGTGTTGTTGATGTCTTCAGAAGTACATGCAAAGTGAATAAATTCGTTTACAGCGTGAAGTTCAGGAACGCCAGCAACTTTCTCTTTCAAGAAGTACTCAACCGCTTTAACGTCGTGGTTAGTCGTGCGCTCGATCTCTTTGATACGTAGAGCATCTTCTTCACTGAAGTTAGCAGCTAGTTCATCAAGAAACTGGTTAGCTTCTGCACTGAACGCTGGTACTTCTTTGATTGCATCTGTAGCTGCAAGCTTTTGTAACCAACGAACTTCAACGATAGAGCGGTACTTTAGTAGGCCAAACTCACTAAAGATGCTGCGTAATGCAACAGTCTTGCTTCCGTAACGGCCGTCTACTGGTGAAACAGCAGTCAATGCTGACAGTTCCATGGTGTTCTCCTGAATTGAATTTTCTAAATTTTGAGAGGTTTATACCAGTAACAATCTCAATTGTCACGCATATTGCGCAATCGTTTGCGTGAGAGTTGTGTTGGTACAAAAAACAAGCTCGCGACGAGGCGCGAGCTAATAAATCACATGCGAGCTAGCAGGATTTGAGCCTGCTCGATCATCTTCTTGCGACCGAAGATAAGGTGGCGACGTTTACCGCCAACTTGACGCCATAACACAGCGCTTCGAATTCCTGATAACAGCAGGGCACGAACCTTATGCTGGCTCGACGTCTGTTGAAGTACAGCTGGCGTACCAGAAACCTGAATACGCGGGCCGATAGGGCTCACAACATCAAGGTAGATACTGGCTAGGTTGCTGATCATTTGCTCGTCAAACAGATCAAAGTGTTCAGTTTGACGTTCTGCAGTTTGAATACGATCGCCAAGCTGAGACATAGAGTCGTTACGAGAAGATAGCTTACGCTCAAGTGCCATCAAGCTGATGATGTAGCGAGTAATATCGCTACCAGCGGGAGTACTATCGATACCTTTTACTAAGCACTCAAGGCCAAGCTTTAGGTTCGCTTCACGTCCAAAGACACCCACGGTGTTCGCTGGATTGGTATTTAAAATGGCACTGAGTGAAGCTTCGAAGGCATCTTTATCACAATGGCCGTCTTTCGCTACTTGTTGAACCAAAGCCACAGCTTGGCAAATTCCAGCGAAAGCAATAGTACGGTCATAAAGTGTATTAGCCACGTAGTAACTCCTAGTTGTCTTCTATTGTTTGTCGTTCGTTTATTGGTTAGATGCGCTTTTCAATGATACCACCACCAAGACATACGTTGTCTAGGTAGAACACTGCTGATTGACCTGGGGTCACTGCAATTTGTGGTTCGTCAAAAATAACCTTAATGTTCTCATCATCAATTGGGATGATTGTACAAGGAATATCGGTCTGACGGTAACGTGTTTTTACCGTGCACGTCATAACTTCAGTAATTGGTGTGCGATTAACCCAATGAAGCTGAGAAGCGATCAAACCTTCTGATTTTAAAAGAGGGTGGTCTTTACCTTGTACCGCGATCAGAACATTACGTTTAAGATCTTTTTCACCAACAAACCATGGTTCTTCATTACCGCCGCCACCTTTGGTGCCACCGATATGCAGGCCTTTACGTTGGCCTAGCGTGTGGTACATCAAGCCTTGATGTTGCCCAATAACTTGGCCTTCTGGTGTCTCGATGTTTCCCGGTTGAGCGGGTAGGTATTTGCCTAAGAACTCAGTGAACTTGCGCTCACCAATAAAGCAGATGCCTGTTGAATCTTTCTTTTTCGCAGTGATCAAGTCTTGCTCTTCAGCAATACGTCGTACTTCTGGCTTCTCTAATTCACCCACAGGGAATAGGCTGCGTGCCACTTGATCTGAGCTTAGCGTATAAAGGAAATAACTTTGGTCTTTATTGCCGTCTAGGCCGCGTAGCATTTCTGGCTTCGCACCAGCGTCTAGCTCTTCTTGTGTTGGGAAAGTACGACGAACATAGTGACCCATCGCGATGTAGTCTGCGTCTAATACTTCATCCGCAAACTCTAAGAATGCTTTGAATTTGATTTCTTTGTTACAAAGGATATCTGGGTTCGGTGTACGACCCGCTTTGTATTCTTCCAGAAAGTACTCGAATACATTATCCCAGTACTCTGCTGCAAAGTTGATAGTGTGAAGGTGGATACCTAACTTGTCACATACCGCTTGAGCATCAGCAAGGTCTTCAGCTGCCGTGCAGTATTCTTCGTTATCGTCTTCTTCCCAGTTTTTCATGAAAAGGCCTTCTACCTGATAGCCTTGTTGCTGAAGAAGATACGCCGATACTGACGAATCTACACCGCCGGACATACCGACAATTACTTTCTTTTCGCTGTTTCCAGAGCTGATATCTGACATGTCTAAACACCGTTACTATTACTTGGTCGCAGATTCTAACAGAAAGAGAAACACCGTGACAGATCCGAGACCGGAATCACAGTTTCATTTGCACAAATAATGCGCTGACTTCGTTAGAGAATCGCATGAACGCGAGGAGACTCGCTAGGATGTCAGATCTATATGTGGCATAGTCGCTCAAAATCCAAGAGCTGAGATAAAAAATGTCTGAACAAAATGAGTTTATGCAAGAAGAACAGTTGATCGAGATTGTCGAGAACCAACTTGAAGATGGGCAACCAGTAAAAGTTAAAGAGACGCTAATGCGTTTAATGATGACAGGTACACCTCGTGAAGAGGCAATTGCAGCGATGGCATGTGCACTGGCAATTGAAGTATTTGATGTAATGAAAAACGGCGCAGAGTTTAATCAAAAACGTTACGCCGAGCATTTGGGCATGCTGCCTGATCTTAGCTTTATGGAAGGCGAATAAAAAAATAGCCTAGCAAACGTTTGCTATAGTTTGAAAGATTGCCGCGTTAAATATAGCGCGGTAGAATCCGCCACCTATTTCCCCTTGACTTAGACTAGCCCTATGAAATTCCCTGGACAACGTAAATCAAAGCACTATTTTCCGGTTCACGCTCGTGACCCTTTAGTAAGCCAAGCTCAAACGAGCAAAAGAATGTCACGTACCCATATTATCGGTATTGACCAAACTTTGGTGGATATTGAAGCAAAGGTGAGTTCTGAGCTAATCGAAAAATATGGCTTAAGTAAGGGACACTCTTTGGTTATTGGTGATGAAGCTGCTGAATCTTTGTATCAAGAATTAAAAGAACAGTGCCTGATCACTAATGAATACGCAGGTGGCACAATTGGTAATACATTACACAACTACTCAGTATTGGCGGATGACCGTTCAACACTATTGGGTGTAATGAGCCAAGATATTAAAATTGGTAGCTACGGTTACCGCTATTTATGTAATACATCAAGCAGAATGGATCTGAACCATTTACAAGGGGTAGATGGCGCAATTGGTCGCTGCTTTGCATTAATTACAGAAGATGGTGAACGTACTTTCGCAATTAGCGAAGGACAAATGAACCAATTAAAACCAGAAAGCATTCCTGAGAAAATTTTCAAAAGTGCTTCTGCTTTAGTATTAACGGCGTATTTAGTTCGTTGTAAACCAGGTGACCCTATGCCTGAAGCAACAATGAAAGCTATTGAGTACGCGAAGAAATACGATGTACCTGTTGTTTTAACGCTTGGTACTAAATTCGTTATTCAAGATGATCCAGAGTTTTGGAAAGATTTCCTTGAACAACATGTAACCGTTGTTGCAATGAACGAAGATGAAGCTGAAGCATTAACTGGTGAAAGCGATCCTCTAGCTGCTTCAGACAAAGCACTAGATTGGGTAGACTTAGTTCTATGTACAGCAGGCCCTGTGGGCTTGTTTATGGCGGGTTACACAGAAGATGCAGTGAAGCGTGAAACATCATTACCGTTGTTACCAGGCTCGATTGCTGAATTTAACCGTTATGAGTTTAGTCGTCCCGCACATAAAGATTTATGCGAAAATCCAACGAAAATCTATTCGCATATCGCACCTTACATGGGCGGCCCAGAAAAGATTAAGAATACTAATGGTGCCGGTGATGCTGCGTTGTCTGCTCTATTACATGATATGGCCGCTAATAAGTACCATAAAGAAAATGTGCCTAACTCAAGTAAGCATCAGCATTCATTCTTGACGTATTCTTCTTTCTCACAAGTTTGTAAATATTCAAACCGCGCAAGTTATGAAGTATTAGTTCAGCACTCGCCACGATTATCTCGAGGCCTTCCTGAAAGAGAAGATAGTCTAGAAGAAGCGTACTGGGAAAGATAAGGCATTTTTTTGATTTATATTTCACTATTAGAAATATAAAAAAGGCTCCGAAAGGAGCCTTTTTTGTTTCTGAATATATTGAAGCCGTAAATAATACTTTAGTCGACTTAAATATTAATTCTATTGCTTAGTGGGTTATTGATTATTCACTTAGCAAACTCGATGCCTTAAAGAGCAAACTCTTCTAGAGATTTACCAGCATCTAGTTGTTCTTGGATAGCTGAAGGCGTACGGCCTTGACCTGTCCAAGTTTTCTCGTCGCCATTCGCGTCTACGTATTTGTATTTCGCAGGGCGAGGAGCACGTTTAGATTTTGTTGTTTTAGATTTTGCTTCACCAGAAAGTGCAGCAATAAGATCGGCAACATCGATTCCGTCTTTTGCAATTTGTTCTGCGATAGCAGAAAGCTTAGCTTCTTGCTCTGCTTTTGCTGCGCGTTCTTCAGCTTCAGACTCTTGACGTTCTTGTACAACAATAGTCAGCTTGTCTAGCGCTTCTTCAAGTTGCTCAAGAGTTAATTCACGTGAGAACGCACGAAGGCTACGGATATTTAATAGAGTTTTTGTTAATTCAGACATGATATTTCCCATCAAGGTAAACTAAGTAATCCTCCTAATAATAAACAGAGGCTAAGAATAAAACAAATAGTATTTCTTCTATTAGTTATTTAAATAAAAAAATGAGACGAGTGCTTTAAGATGAAAAGATAGACCTCTAATGAACTTATAATAACTATTAAGAATATCTTAAAAAAAACAGGTGAGATCTGATATGTGTTAAGTGGAGTAATCCGTAAAAGTTGACTATTCTTCTATTGATTACTTCATTAACAAAAAACTATTTTTCTCGGAATGATATGTTGCATTGTTGCTCTTGATGGGTACAATTGCGGCTACCTGATGCGGTGCTTTGGTTAATCTGTTGTTAAACTCTGGTTTACACGGTTAATAATGTTACCGCACGTAGAGGTGCAATTATAAAGAGTAGTTTTCGTTGGGGTGATGCCAATGAACGGGAATGAAAGGTGTAATTGCCGAAGTAAATTGTATATCTAAGCAATTTGCTGGGGTTGTGCTCAATAGGTACAACACTGCCATAGTCTTAATTTTAAACTATGGAGCGCTACTGTAGGGTTGGGTGAAGTGTTCACTTCCCTTTCGCTTAGTTCAACATGAGCTTGATAAGCCGTATCAAGTTTATCTGCAGTAGATCTCTAGCCAAATAAAAAACTGGTTTTTGAAGATCATGAATTTAATAGATTTTGCAACATCGCCTTTATCGCTGCTTCCTCCCTTGGTTGCCTTGACTCTTGCTATTGTTACCCGTCGTGTATTAGTTTCCTTGGGTGTCGGTATCGTCATGGGTGCGATTCTACTTGCTGACTACTCAGTAGGTAACGCAGCTAGCTACGTCTTTACTAAAGTATCTGGTGTTTTCATCGAAGATGGTGGTATTAACACTTGGAACATGAGCATCGTTGCTTTCCTAATTATCCTTGGAATGACAACGGCATTATTAACACTGTCTGGCGGTACTCGCGCATTCGCTGAGTGGGCACAGTCTCGTGTTAAGAGCAAACGTGGCTCAAAACTACTTGCTGCATTTTTAGGTGTATTCATCTTTGTTGATGATTACTTCAACAGCTTAGCGGTAGGTGCCATCTCTCGCCCTGTAACTGACCGCTTCTACGTATCTCGCGCTAAGCTAGCTTATATCCTAGATTCAACTGCTGCTCCTATGTGTGTGATCATGCCTGCTTCTAGCTGGGGTGCTTACATAATCACTATCATTGGTGGTATCTTAGTGACACATGGTGTGACAGAGTATTCTGCACTGGGTGCTTACGTTCGCCTTATCCCAATGAACTTCTACGCTGTGTTCGCGCTATTAATGGTGTTTGCTGTTGCGTGGTTTGGTTTAGATGTTGGCAAAATGCGCGAGCATGAGATCGAAGCCTCTCAAGGCCGTGGTTTTGAAGGTGATAATGATCAAAAGCAAGCGCACGATCTAAACGAAGAGCTAGATATTCAAGAGAGCGAAAACGGTTCTGTTTCTGATCTCGTTATGCCAATCGTAGCGTTAATCGTCGCGACGGTTGCAGCAATGCTTTACACCGGTGGCCAAGCGCTTACTGCTGATGGTCAAGCATTCAACTTGCTTGGTGCATTTGAAAATACAGATGTAGGTAAGTCTCTGGTTTACGGTGGTGTTATTGGTTTACTCGTTGCGCTAGCAACGGTATTCAAACAGAAACTGCCTATGGCTGATATCACAAGAACAATGTGGATTGGTGCAAGCTCAATGTTTGGCGCTATCCTTATCCTTGTATTTGCATGGACGATTGGTTCTGTTATTGGCGACATGAAAACAGGTTCGTACCTATCCTCTCTAGCAACAGGTAACATCGATTACCACTGGCTACCGGTTATCTTGTTCCTTCTTGCTGGCCTAATGGCGTTCTCGACAGGTACATCTTGGGGTACGTTCGGTATCATGTTACCGATTGCGGGTGACATGGCTGCTGCCTCTGACATCGCGCTAATTCTTCCTATGCTAAGTGCGGTTCTTGCGGGTTCTGTATTTGGTGATCACTGTTCTCCAATCTCGGATACAACGATTCTGTCTTCTACAGGTGCGCGTTGTAACCACATTGACCACGTATCGACTCAGCTCCCTTACGCGCTGTCTGTGGCGTTCGTATCGTGTATTGGTTTTATCACCCTAGGAATGACATCATCAACTGGCATTGCATTTGGCGCAGCGTCTCTAACGTTTGTTGCGGTATGTTTTGCATTGGCTTATTTCTCTCGTTGCAAGATAGCAACGTGTAAAAGCTAATCATCATTTGATTGAATAATGAGAAGGGAGGCGTTTGCCTCCCTTTTTTTGTGTTCGTTAATTTAATTTTAAATTTCGTGAAAAAAGTTCGAATAAATGGTTGAAAAAGGGTGTCAGCTTAGTTAGTGTGGAGACAAGACAGCAAACAACCTAAGAGCTGATAAGTATGCGTAAATTAGTAATGAACATTCATCACCATCATCACCCTATCTAGTCTTTCGGGGAGATTTACGTATACCCGGGAGCAAGAATTCTCCCGGAGGTTAAGTCAAAGAATTTAGATTTAAACCCTCGGGACGACAAAGTCTTCCGAGGGTTTTTTAGTTTTAGCACTTTTAAATAATCAATAAATTCAAATATTTGCACAGGGATACAGCAATGCAGACACAACGCCTAAGAATCGCAATTCAAAAGAAAGGTCGCTTAAGTAAAGAGTGCCAAGATCTACTTAAAAAATGTGGTGTGAAATTTAACATCATGGGTGAGCGCTTAGTTGTTCATTCACTAAATATGCCAATCGACTTGTTACTCGTTCGTGATGACGACATCCCAGGCCTTATCATGGATGGTGTGGTTGACCTTGGTTTTATCGGTGAGAATGAACTAGAAGAAGTTCGCCTAGACCGTGTCGCTCTAAAGGAGCCTTCAGAGTTTCGTACACTACGTCGTTTAGACTTCGGTGGTTGCCGCCTTTCTATCGCAATCAACAAAGATGAAGAATACAACGGCCCACAAGACCTAGCGGGTAAACGTATTGCGACAACTTACCCACAATTACTAAAAGCCTACATGGACGAGCAGGGTGTTGAATTCAGCGCTTGTATGCTAACTGGCTCAGTTGAAGTTGCCCCTCGCGCAGGTCTAGCAGACGCTATCGCAGATTTAGTTTCTACAGGTGCAACGCTAGAAGCAAACGGTCTAAAGGAAGCCGAGGCTATCTTCCAATCTAAAGCAACACTGATTCAACGTGTTGGTGATTTTGATGCAGACAAAACGGCATTGATTGAAAAACTACTGACTCGTATGCAGGGTGTTCAACAAGCGAAAGAGTCGAAGTACATCATGCTTCACGCACCAACGTCTCAGCTCGAGCAAATCAAAGCACTACTGCCTGGGGCTGAAGATCCTACGGTTCTTCCTCTATCAACAGACAAAGACAAAGTTGCAGTTCACCTCGTAAGTACAGAGAACTTGTTCTGGGAAACTATGGAACAGCTGAAAGAGTTGGGTGCAAGCTCGATTCTAGTATTACCAATCGAAAAAATGATGGGGTAGTGACGATGAGAACCGTTGTTTGGCAATCTTTAAGTGAATCACAGCAAGACTCGGTATTAGAGCGTCCAGCTATTACTGAAGGTGCAAACATCACAGCGACTGTTTCTGATGTTATTGCAAAAGTACGAAATGAAGGCGATGCCGCACTTAAGGAACTGACTGAAAAGTTCGATGGTGTGACTCCAGAATCTATCCGAGTTAGTTCAGGTGAGATCGAAGAGGCATGTGCTCGTCTAACACCAGAGATGAAGCAAGCGTTGGAGCAAGCTTACAGCAACATTGCTAAGTTTCACGAAGCTCAAAAGCCACAGCCAATTAAGGTTGAAACACAGCCTGGTGTTGTGTGTGAGCAGGTGACGCGCGCGATTAATACTGTTGGACTTTATATTCCGGGTGGCAGCGCGCCACTTCCGTCAACGGTTCTTATGTTAGGTGTACCTGCTCAAATTGCGGGTTGTCGTAAGGTTGTGCTTTGCTCACCTCCGCCAATTGCTGATGAAATCTTGTATGTCGCTAATCTTTGTAAAATCGATGAGGTTTACAATGTTGGTGGTGGTCAAGCCGTTGCTGCCATGGCTTACGGGACCGAGAGTGTGGCTAAGGTTGATAAGATCTTCGGCCCAGGTAACGCTTACGTAACGGAAGCTAAACGCCAAGTAAGTAACGACTTCCGTGGCGCTGCGATTGATATGCCTGCAGGCCCGTCTGAAGTGTTAGTGATTGCAGACGAAACTGCGGATGCTGACTTCATTGCTGCTGATCTACTGAGCCAAGCTGAACACGGGCCAGATTCTCAGGTTGTATTAGTAACACCATCACCAGTTATTGCCGACCAAGTAACCGATGCGGTTCAGAAGCAACTGAAAGAGCTGTCTCGTGCGAACATCGCTCAGCAAGCATTGGCTTCAAGTCTAATCATCATTGCTGAATCGATCACTCAAGCGATTGCGATTTCGAATTTCTATGGTCCTGAGCACTTGATTGTTCAGACCAAGAGTCCACGAGAATTACTGCCATTGCTAGATAACGCTGGTTCAATCTTCTTGGGTGACTGGTCTCCAGAATCTGCAGGTGACTACGCATCAGGCACAAACCATGTGTTACCGACTTACGGTTACACCAAAACCTATTCAAGCCTAGGTTTGGCTGATTTCTCTAAGCGTATGGCGGTACAAGAGCTAACAGCTGATGGCTTACAAGGCCTAGCGCCAACGGTAGTCACAATGGCGGAAGCCGAAGGTTTGGACGCACACAAACGTGCGGTGACTATCCGAGTTGAAAAATTAAATCGATTTGAACAGCTAAATAAAGCGAAATAAGGGTAGGGCATGGAAAAGTTAGCAAGAAAACAAGTTCAGGCTCTAACACCTTACTTGTCTGCAAGACGCATTGGTGGCAGCGGAGATGTATGGTTGAACGCCAACGAATCTCCGTTTGATAACGAGTACACCTTAAATCTGACTCGACTTAATCGCTACAGCGAGTGTCAGCCTAAAGAGCTAATCGATGCTTACGCTCAATATGCGGGTGTTGCACCAGAGCAAACGTTGACTACTCGTGGTGCTGACGAAGGCATTGAACTACTGATTCGTGCTTTCTGTGAGCCGAACGAAGACGCTATTCTTTACTGCCCACCCACTTACGGTATGTACGCAATCAGTGCAGAGACGATTGGTGTTGAGCGTAAAGTGGTGCCTCTGACTTCTGAATGGCAATTGGATCTTCCTGCTATTGAAGCTCAACTTGACAACGTAAAAGTGGTGTTTGTTTGTAGTCCAAATAACCCAACAGGTAACTTAGTTAACCGTAAAGACATCGTTAAACTGCTTGAAATGACACAAGACAAAGCGATTGTGGTGATGGATGAAGCGTATATCGATTTCTGCCCTGAAGCATCAACGGTGGATTTGCTTGCTCAGTATCCGAATCTAGCGATTCTTCGAACTCTCTCGAAAGCATTTGCTTTAGCGGGTTTACGTTGTGGCTTTACGCTAGCGAACAAAGAGCTTATCGATGTATTGTTAAAGGTGATTGCTCCTTATCCAGTGCCAATCCCTGTTGCTGACATTGCCGTTCAAGCACTTTCAGAGCAAGGACTAGCGCGTGCTAAGTTCCAAGTTCTGGATTTAAGTGCTAACCGAGCGTATTTACAAGCAGGTCTATTAGGCATGCCTCAAGTGACGGTATTTGATGGTTGGGGTAACTACCTACTGGTTAAATTCCCGAACGGCGATGAGTTATTTAAAGCGGCTTGGGATACGGGCATCATTTTGCGTAATTCACCAATTGAAGACTGTGTTCGTATTAGTATTGGTAATCGCGAAGAGTGCGAAAAGACACTTGGATTCATTCGTAACTTTTATCAGTAACGAAAGGTTTACCAGTAATAACATTTGCCAGTTTGAGTGGATTAATTGCAGGCTGGCAAGTGAAACCAATATTTTGGGTTAGCGTTGATTTTAGCTAGGCCAGCAGATTTAAAATTAAAAGGAAGTTCAAGTGAGTAAACAACAGAAAATACTTTTTATAGACCGTGACGGCACCTTAATTGTTGAGCCGCCAGTTGACTTTCAAGTAGACCGTTTAGACAAACTAAAATTCGAACCGTTAGTGATCCCTAGCCTACTTGCACTGCAAGATGCAGGTTATCGCTTAGTGATGGTTACTAACCAAGATGGTCTAGGCACAGATAGCTACCCGCAAGAAGAGTTCGATGCTCCACATAATATGATGATGGAGTTCTTTGAGTCTCAGGGCGTTAAGTTTGATGATGTTCTAATCTGCCCTCACTTTGATGAAGACAACTGCTCTTGCCGCAAGCCTAAGCTTGGTATGGTTAAAGAATACCTACAAGGCGGTAAAGTTGACTTCCAAAAGTCAGTCGTGATTGGCGATCGAATGACGGATCTTCAACTTGCTGAGAACATGGCAATTCGTGGTATCCAATACGGACCAGATGCGCAAACTGAAGGCACGCTTAGCTGGCCACAAATCGTTAAAGATCTGACGGTTAATGCGCGCATTGCTGAAGTGGTTCGTACCACTAAAGAAACGGATATCAAGGTGGCAGTAAACCTTGATGAAACCGGTGGCAATAAGATCGATACTGGCATGGGTTTCTTCGATCACATGCTTGATCAAATCGCGACACACGGCGGTTTCCAAATGAACCTGACTGTGAAAGGCGATCTACACATTGATGATCACCACACAGTAGAAGATACCGCACTTGCTTTAGGCCAAGCATTGAAAGATGCATTAGGCGACAAACGTGGTATTGGCCGCTTTGGTTTCAGCCTACCAATGGATGAGTGTTTGGCTCAGTGTGCGCTAGACCTTTCTGGCCGTCCATACTTGAAGTTCGATGCTAAATTCAGCCGCGAGCAAGTGGGTGATCTTTCAACTGAGATGGTGGTTCACTTCTTCCGCTCTCTAACCGACACACTGGCTTGTACGCTACACCTTTCTTCTTCTGGCAATAATGACCACCACATCATTGAGAGCTTGTTTAAAGCGTTTGGCCGTACTCTTCGCCAAGCAATCAAAGTTGAAGGTAACGAGTTACCAAGCAGCAAAGGCGTCCTGTAAGGCTAACGTTAGCAAGGAAAAAACAATGAAAGATCAAAAAGTCGTCATCATTGATACTGGGTGTGCCAACGTTTCATCGGTGAAATTTGCGATTGAACGTCTGGGCTACGCAGTTGAAATTTCAAAAGAACCAGAAGTTGTTCTTGCTGCCGATAAGCTATTCCTACCCGGTGTAGGTACAGCAAGTGAGGCAATGAAGAACCTGCAAGAACGTGACCTTGTTACCCTTGTGAAGCAAGTAGAGAAGCCTCTGTTAGGTATCTGTTTAGGTATGCAGCTGTTAGGCAAACTGTCTCAAGAGAAAGGCCAAAAGGCTGACGAGTTAGTTGAATGCCTAGGTTTGTGTGATGGTGAAGTTCGTTTACTTGAAACGGGTGATTTGCCATTACCACACATGGGTTGGAACACCGTCACGGCAACACCTAATCACCCTCTATTCAAAGACATTGAAGAAGGCGAATACTTCTACTTTGTTCACAGCTTCGCAATGCCCGTGGGTGACTACACCATCGCACAATGTGATTACGGTAATCCATTCACAGCAGCGGTTCAAAGTGGCAATTATTATGGTGTTCAGTTCCACCCAGAGCGATCTTCGAAAGCTGGCTCTAAGCTGATTCAGAACTTCTTGGAATTGTAATAAGGATTAGGCAGCGGCTAACGTTGCCATATAAGGAATGTAAATGATTATTCCCGCGTTAGATTTAATTGAAGGCCAAGTAGTTCGCTTATTCCAAGGAGACTACGGGCAAGTAACAGAATACAAAGTAGACCCAGCAGAGCAGTTTAATCTGTATCACCAAGCTGGCGCTGGTTGGCTGCATCTTGTTGACTTAACTGGAGCAAAAGACACAACCGCTCGTCAGTTAGACTTGATTGCTAAGCTACTGGCTAGCACGCCTGCAAACATCCAGATTGGTGGTGGCGTGCGTAACGAGCAAGATGTTGTTGATCTGCTAGAAGCTGGCGCACAACGCGTTGTAGTTGGTTCTACAGCTGTTAAGCAACCTGAGTTGGTGAAAGGTTGGATGGAGAAGTACGGCGCTGAAAAAATCGTGCTGGCTCTGGATATTAACATCGACGAAAGCGGCACACGTAAAGTGGCGATTTCAGGTTGGCAAGAAGATTCTGGCGTGACTATTGAAGCGCTGATTGAAGACTACCTCACGGTTGGCCTTAAACACGTTCTGTGTACCGATATTTCACGTGATGGCACGCTAGAAGGGTCAAACGTAGAGCTCTATGTTGATCTCTGTAAACAGTACCCACAAGTGCAATTCCAATCATCGGGTGGCATTGGCAGCCTAGCTGATATCGAAGCACTTAAAGGCAGCGGCGTTGCGGGTGTGATTGTTGGTCGTGCACTGCTTGATGGCAAGTTCACCGCAGAGGAGGCATTTGCATGTTGGCAAAGCGAATAATCCCTTGTTTGGATGTCCGTGATGGACAAGTGGTTAAGGGCGTTCAATTCCGTAATCACGAAATTATTGGTGACATCGTTCCGCTAGCACAACGCTACGCAGAAGAGGGCGCTGATGAATTAGTATTTTATGACATCACCGCATCAAGTGATGGCCGTGTGGTCGATAAAAGCTGGGTGAAACGTGTAGCAGAAGTGATTGATATTCCTTTCTGTGTGGCTGGTGGTATTAAGTCTGCGGAAGATGCAGCACGCATTCTTGAGTTTGGTGCAGATAAAGTATCCATCAACTCGCCTGCATTGGCTAACCCACAGCTAATCACTGACCTTGCTGATAAGTTCGGCGTGCAGTGTATCGTTGTTGGTATCGATTCATACTTCGATAAAGAAACCGGTAAATATCAGGTTTACCAATTCACTGGCGATGAGGCGCGTACTAAAGCGACCAAATGGGAAACCAAAGATTGGGTGCAAGAAGTACAGAAGCGTGGCGCCGGTGAGATCGTGTTAAACATGATGAACCAAGATGGCGTTCGTAACGGCTATGATATCGAACAGTTAAACATGGTACGTGAAGTGTGCAATGTACCCCTGATTGCTTCTGGTGGCGCAGGTGCAATGGAGCACTTTGCTGAAGCCTATAAGAAGACCAACGTGGACGGAGCGCTAGCAGCTTCGGTATTCCACAAGCAAGTCATCAATATTGGTGAACTTAAACAGTATTTAAAACAACAAGATGTAGAGGTGCGACTATGAGTTTTGAAACCGCAAGCTTATCAAAAACAGAAGTAGGCGCATTGTCAGAGCGTATTAACTGGGAAAAAGTCGATGGCTTAGTGCCAGCGATTGTTCAAGATTACCAGTCAAGCCAAGTGCTAATGATGGGATACATGAACCCAGCAGCACTTGAGAAAACAGGTGAAACTGGCAATGTGACGTTTTTCTCTCGCACCAAAGAGCGCCTTTGGACGAAAGGTGAAACGTCAGGCAACGTATTGCAACTGCAAAACATCGCCTTGGACTGTGACAGCGACACCTTACTGGTTAAAGTTAATCCTATTGGTCCAACGTGCCACACAGGTACAACAACGTGTTGGGATGGAGACAAGCAAGAAGAGTCTCAGATGGTGTGGCTTCATCAGCTTGAGCAGCTACTGGCTGCCCGCAAGGACGCCGATCCTGAATCTTCTTATACTGCCAGCCTATATGCCCGTGGCACCAAGCGTATTTCGCAAAAAGTGGGCGAAGAAGGCGTTGAAGTCGCGCTTGCGGCGACGTCGGGCGATAAGGCGGAATTAGTGTGTGAATCAGCAGATTTGATTTACCACCTAATGGTTCTTCTTCAAGACCAAGGCTTATCGATGAACGATGTGGTGAACAAGCTAAAAGAGCGTCATAAGTAAGCTCTCTTTAAATTAATAGAACCGCGTAAAAGACAGAAAAAAGCCCCGCAAACAAACATGTTTACGTGGCTTTTTAGTTTTTTAGTTTTTTAGTTTTTTAGTTTTTTAGTTTTTCAAGATTTCAAGATTTCAAGATTTCAAGCTTTTTAAGCTCTACGTCACTTTTCTAACCTCTGACTTTGCGTCATTCCGAGGAGCCTAAGCGACATCAGGAATCTCTTCTCTTAATCTGACATCTTAGTCGAACGAGTTACCCGCAGCACTTCTTGTATTTCTTACCACTGCCACAAATACACGGATCATTACGGCCAATTTTGAAGCTCTCAACGGTTTGGTTTAAGCGAGGATCTATCTCTGGTTGTGTAGTTTGTTCCTGCTCTGGGAAGGTACCATCAATGTAGTACCAAAGACCGTCTTCACGTATAAAGCGAGAGCGTTCTTGCATGCAGTATTGTGCGCCTTCTTCATTGAAGTAAGCTTTAAACTCAACAAAGCCTTCGTCTTGGTGCGAGCCTACCGCAGTATCGATGACTTCTAGTCCTGCCCAATCACTGTTGATAGATTCGGCAATACCTTCTCTTTGCGCTTCTGCGTTGCAGCTAGGGTGGTAAGTCGCAACAACATAATCCACCAAACCAAGTACATGTGCAGAATAACGTGAGCGCATCAATTGCTCGGGTGTTTCAACGGCACTGTGGTTAAGGTGTGCTGATTTACAGCACTGTTGGTAAGTATTTTTGCTACCGCATGGGCATAAAGACATGGTCAAATCCTGTAAAAATGGCCTCTGTTAAGAGGCCATAAATGAATGTGTTGGAGTTTATCAAGAAACGACTGCTCACCAAAGCTGAGTTTCGATTGAAGTAGCTGTGTGATGTGAACTATTTCAAAGTAGGAGACAGCAGGTCTTGAGCCCAAGAAGTTGCTTCGTCATAAGCTTGACCTAGCTCTGCTTCGTTGAGTTTGAGCAGTTTACGAATGCGCGTTGCTTCATCCCAGCGAGCTTGTTCATAAGCTATGACCATCGCCAAAATGGCACCTAATACGCCTTTACGTTGAATCAAGGCTTGTTTAATCTCATCATCGATCGGCACCGAGTCCAGTACTTTTACTAACGGCAGATCGAATAGGGAGTCGAGCAGCGAGAACATGCCAGTTAAAAAGGCTTGCCCGGGCTCAACCTTAACGTTCATTTTCTCGACCAACAGTTCACATTGGCGCGCGCGTATCACGGCTAAACCATAAAGTGAGTCTGGTTTATCTTCTTTCGCGGATGCGATAGCAACCAGTGACACTAGCTTACGTAGTTTTTGTTCACCAAGATAAACAAGCGCTTGGTGGAATGAACGAATCGGTGTTGATGAGCCACCAGCGGAGTTCACGTAAGAGAGCAGCTTATACGACATAGTCATATCAAGGGTAATCAAACGCTCTACTTCGGCAAAGTTGATAGGATCGTTGGCAATCTCTTTCAACAGTTGAACAATGGTTAAAAAAGCAGGGTTTAATGCGCGAGTTTGGATCATCTCCGGCTTACTGAAAAAGTAGCCTTGAAAATAGTTAAACCCGGCTTGGATTGCTTCTTGGTATTCTTCGTGAGTTTCTACTTTCTCCGCTAGAAACTCGATATTCAAGTCTTTCAGAGTGTTCATGAACATCGCAGCTTTAGCGATTGAGATCAAACGTATGTCGAATTTGATAATTGATACGTAAGGTAAGAAGCGTTTCCATGCTTTGCTAGGCACAAAGTCATCTAACGCGATCGTGTAACCCGCATCATAAATTGTGATGATGGCTTCTAGCAGTTCGTCTGTTGGCTCACAGTCTTCCAGTACCTCGACAACTAAGCTCTCTTTCGGAAATAGAGTCGGGACTAGGTTAACCAAGCTTGCATATGGAAAATTAACGAATCCAAGCTTATCGCCCAATGTATTATAGTGGGTAGATAAGAAGTGGTCGGAAAGCAAACGGCTAGTAGCGAGCTCCGGCTCTACTTCAGGGAAAGTGTTCTTAGGACCATCCCTAAATAGCAACTCGTAACCTATGGTCTTCTTGTCTGCATCGAGTATTGGTTGACGCGCTACGTATGAATATTTCAACTTGGTACTGTGTTCGGTTTATTTTTGATAGACAAATAATAGCTAATTCAGGAGAAATTACCATATACAAGTGAAGAAAATCTGACCGATTATAATAATAAAAGTGAAAGTTTAAGCGTGATGCTAAAAGCGATTGCTAAACTCGCGATTCTGTAGTTCAAAACTTTGCGGAGTGAACACCAGAACTGATCCTTGGGTATACCAATCACCCAGTACGATACGGGTTTTAGTGCAATTGTTAGCACTGAAGGAGTGTATGTCTGGACGGTGAGTATGACCGTGGATCATCAAATCGACGTTGTGTTGTTTCATCACATTTTCGACTTCTTGCTGTGTTACATCCATGATGTCGAGTGACTTTGTCTGCTTATCATCTTTGATATCAGACTGAACCTTGGAGACAATTTTCTTTTTGATAAAAAATGGAATTCTATTAAAGACCCATTGTAACCAGGGCTGATGAACTTTTTCACGAAAGGCGAGGTACTTTATATCTTCGGTACACAGAGTATCACCATGCAATACCACTGCTTTTTGTCCGTAGATATCGATAGTAGAAACTTCATCTAGAAGCTGTACGCCTGTTTGTTTCGCAAATTTTTTGCCAACTAAAAAGTCCCGATTGCCTTGTGTGAAATAACAAGGTACGCCAGTGTTAACTAAGTCTATAAACGTTTGGCGAATTGAATTCGCGAACTCGCTTGTATCGTCGTCACCAATCCAGAATTCGAAAAGATCACCCAACACGTAGAGTGCATCCGCTTCTACGGCCTCGTTCTTCATGAAGGTTAAGAAGCAGTCTGTGATGTCTTGTCGCGACGGAGCAAGGTGTAGATCTGATATAAAATATGTTTTCATAGGTCTAAAAAAAGGGAGCGATTCGCTCCCTATATCCTGATTTTATCGGCTCATCAATTATTAATACTAACCGAAAGCAAGTGATTAAGCTTCGATTGTAGTACCAGTGATGATCACTTCTTCTAGAGGTACGTCTTGGTGCATACCCATAGAACCAGTGCTAACACCTTTGATCTTGTTTACGATGTCCATGCCTTCAACAACTTCTGCGAATACACAGTAGCCCCAACCGTCTAGGCTTTCGCTACGGAAGTTTAGGAAAGAGTTGTCGTTAACGTTGATGAAGAACTGAGAGCTCGCTGAATGCGGTTCCATAGTACGAGCCATTGCTAGCGTACCCACTTTGTTCGCTAGGCCGTTGTTTGCTTCGTTCTTGATAGTCGCGCGAGTTGTTTTTTCTTTAAGGCCAGAAGTCATGCCGCCGCCTTGAACCATGAAACCATCGATAACACGGTGGAATAGCGTGTTGTCGTAAAAACCGTCACGGCAATACTGTAGGAAGTTTGCGCTTGTTTCTGGTGCTTTTTCTTCGTTAAGTTGAACTTTGATGTCACCAAAATTTGTGTGAAGGATGATCATGATTGTTACCTTACTGTCTTTTTAATATGAAGTTCGAATTCTAGCGCATGTTGGCGGACTTTCAAATCACCAAATCATTAACTTAACTCGGATGTTTGAGGTAATTCCTGCTTTGGGGGATTACCTATTAAGGTATGACTTGTTATACTGCGATCTTATTTTTGATTAATCCATAAAATAGATAGAGATCATGCTGAAGATATATAACACGCTCACAAGACAGAAAGAGGAATTCAAACCAATTACAGCTGGCAAAGTCGGTATGTATGTCTGTGGGGTAACCATATACGATCTCTGTCATATTGGTCATGGCCGTACGTTCGTTTCATTTGACGTGGTAACTCGTTACCTGCGTTACCTTGGTTACGATTTGAATTTCGTTCGTAATATCACTGATATCGATGACAAAATCATCAAGCGCGCTAATGAAAACGGCGAGTCTTGTGACTCTCTGACTGAGCGTCTGATCGGTGAAATGCACGCGGACTTCGATGCATTGAACATGAAACGCCCAGATGTCGAGCCTCGTGCGACTGAATTCATCACAGAGATCATTGAGTTAGTAGAAAAGCTAATTCAACGTGGCTTTGCTTACGTTGCAAGCAACGGTGACGTGATGTTCGAAGTTAAGAAGTTTGACGAATACGGTAAGCTTTCTAAGCAAGATCTTGAGCAGCTTCAAGCTGGCGCCCGTGTTGACATCGATTCTGCAAAACGTAGCCCGTTAGACTTTGTTCTTTGGAAGATGTCTAAGCCTGGTGAGCCGACGTGGGAATCGCCATGGGGGCCAGGTCGTCCAGGTTGGCACATCGAATGTTCAGCAATGAACTCGTCTATTCTTGGCAATCACTTCGATATTCATGGTGGTGGTTCGGATCTACAGTTCCCGCACCACGAGAACGAAATCGCACAATCTTGCTGTGCACATGGCACCCAGTATGTGAATACTTGGATGCACAGTGGCATGGTGATGGTAGACAGAGAAAAAATGTCTAAGTCACTGGGTAACTTTTTCACTATCCGTGACGTACTTCAGCATTACGATGCAGAGACAGTTCGTTACTTCCTAATGTCTGGTCACTACCGTAGCCAACTAAACTACAGCGAAGATAACCTAAATCAGGCTCGTGCATCACTTGAACGTCTCTATACATCACTTCGTGGTCTAGACGTTACCGCAGCCCCTGCTGGTGGTGAAGAGTATGTGACTCGTTTCTCTACAGCGATGAACGATGATTTCAACACACCTGAAGCTTATTCAGTGCTGTTTGAAATGGCTCGTGAAATCAACCGTATCAAGACTGAAAGCATAGAAAAAGCAAGTGCACTAGGTGCGTTGATGCGTGAACTGGCAGACATCATCGGTATTCTTCACCAAGATCCAGAAGCTTTCTTGCAAGGCGATGCAGCCGGTAACGATGACGAAGTCGCTGAAATCGAAGGCCTAATTAAGCTACGTAATGACTCTCGCGCTTCGAAGGATTGGGCAAATGCCGATCTTGCACGTGATAAGCTGAACGAGCTAGGTATTGTTCTGGAAGATGGTCCAGAAGGTACGACTTGGCGTCGTAAGTAAATCTTATAAAAAGGGCTGATTTTCAGCCCTTTTTTCTAGCAAAAATTCTCTAATTTCACCTTTTTATCTTCAACTTTTAATTAACAGGAATATTTCTGTGGCTCAGATGTATTTTTATTACTCGGCAATGAACGCGGGTAAATCAACAACGCTTCTTCAATCTTCATTCAACTACCAAGAACGTGGTATGACACCAGTGATCTTTACGGCTGCATTAGATGATCGCTATGGTATCGGTAAAGTGAGTTCACGAATTGGTCTTCAATCTGAAGCTCAATTGTTTAAAAACGACACCAATATGTTGGAGGCAATTCAAAAACTCAACGAAGAAGAAAAGCGTCATTGTGTATTGATCGATGAGTGTCAGTTCTTATCGAAAGAGCAGGTTTACCAACTAACAGAAGTGGTTGATAAGCTGCACATCCCTGTACTTTGTTACGGTTTGCGCACTGACTTCTTGGGTGAACTGTTTGAAGGTAGCCGCTACTTGTTGTCTTGGGCTGACAAATTAGTAGAACTTAAAACAATTTGCCACTGTGGCCGTAAGGCCAATATGGTAATTCGTACAGATGAGCACGGTGTGGCAATTGCTGAAGGTGACCAAGTCGCTATTGGTGGCAATGACCAATATGTTTCGGCTTGCCGTTTACATTATAAAGAAGCGTTAGGTAAATAAGCAGCCTATAAGTCGGCATTGCTAAAATCAATAGCGTTCAAATTAGAAAACGGTGACCTAGCGTCACCGTTTTTGTTTATTGAGCCGAGCTTTTGTTTTATTCCAAGCCGAGCTTCTATTTTATTCTTAGTCGATCTTTTGCTTTATTCGAAACCGAGCCTCTTTAATGCTTGATAGGCATGGTCAACGTCGTCAGGGATGGGCATCTCAATTTGAAAGCCCTGAGCGGGGTAGGATTTGATTCGCTCATAATCAGCAATCAACGCACCTAACACCATGTCTAACGGCAAATCTTCGTTAAAGTAATCATCCCAATTCTGCCATTGTGATGTCACTGTTATCTCGGAAGTTTCGTCAGGCCATTGCTTACAGAACGTTGCGTAAGTGCGTTTCTCCATAAAGGGCTTCTGAACTAGGGTCAGCCGTTTCGGTGATAATCCTCGCTGAGCCAGTAGCTCGTAGGTAAACCGTACATTTTCCCCAGTGTTTGTCGCGTGCTTCTCAATGATAATGTCTAAGTCAGGCACACCACTGTCTCGTGCGATAGAAGCGAATGTTTCTGCTTCTGAACGTTCAAAGCTTCCTTCTGTAAAACGTCCCATACCACCAGAAAAAACGATGTATGGCGCTATCTTTTGGTGATAAAGCTCGGCTGCATATTCAGCGACGCGGGTATCGTTGCTACACAATACAAAAATACAGTCTGAAGGCGTAACCTTGTGACCCATAGACATAAAGTTCCAAAGGGTGTCGACTGAGCGATGCAGTTTTATATTGGGATTTCTCTTAGCTGTAGATTGCTCAGTCATGAAGTGCGTCCAGTGTGGATTCGAATTTAAACGAGTAACCTAAGTCGAGAATCTTTTTCGACGAGATCAGTTTGTCTGGCGTATCGACAAGAGGGGGAAGTGGTTCGCTGCTATTGGCACTTTTTAGTGCAGCGGCATAGAACTCTGCTTTGCTCACAGTATTCGGTGTGGTGACGTTGACCACTTCGTTGTGCAGTTGACTGATAGCGAAATCGACTGCGCCAATCGCGTCGTTAAGGTGAAGCATATTGGCAGGAGCTTGAGTACTAACCTGCTTCAATTTACTTGCAAACCTCGATGGGTGACGGTTCGGACCAATCAATCCACTAAAGCGAAGAATGGTGTAGTCGATGCCAGAATCAATCACTGACTGTTCAGCTTTCAGCATCACGCGTGCATTGTCCGAAAATGCGGATGCTTGCTCGTTTTCTGAGGTAGAAAGAGTGAGTGAGGCGTCTTGCTCGTACAGAACTCCGGGCTTGGTTGGGTATACCGTCGTCGAACTGACCATAATGAGCTTTTTCACGTTAGCCTTCTGGCAAGCCCTGGTCAGTTGTTGCCAATAGTCGGCGTACTCGACACCAGCGCCTTTTCTAAAGCCGGGAGGAAAGCTACCAATCACTATCTCAGTATTGTTTTCCAATAGGAGTGAGTAGAGTTGGCCAATAGAGCGTTCAGGTTGTATTGCATCAAAACTGAATACTTCACAAGGAATGCGTTCGTTGCCAATAGCGTCAGCGCCTTCTTGGGTAGTCTTCGTCACGACGACTTGGTTATCATGTTTTTCTAAATGTTCAGATAAAGGTGCACCGACCCATCCTGCACCAACAATAAATATAGAAGCCATGTGTTCCTCACAACTGCAAATGACGAATTTACAATAAGCCTAACAAACCTTTGCCCAAAAATGAAAAAACTCCACGGCCGAAGCGAGTGGAGTTTTTACTAGAACCGTGGAGTTTTAGTTCAGTACGCGAAGTAACTTGTCTGCGCGCTCTGCCATCTGGATACCTTCATCTGTTAGGTAACCACCGTCTGGCTGAGTGCAAAGATTCTTTTCGAATAGGCGCTTAACAGCGTCTTGAGTTTCTTGAGCAGCCTCTTGATGAACTTTAATTCCAGTAGCGGCGCTACTTACATCAAATTGAAGAAGGAGGTTTAAATCAGCAATATGTTCAGCGTTGTACTTCATAATTAACCTATATATTCATAACGTTCTCTACCTTCACCTTAGTGCGCATTCACGGCTCAAGCAATAGCAAATAAATAGAATTGATAAGTGATACCAAATTGAATGATTAATCGTCGTATGGTGGGTTTATTTTAGTTAGATTGCGTGATTTGCAGCCACTTAAATTCTGAACGATGTTTATTGGGAAGTGGTTGTAATATATTGTGTTACTAGAAATATATTGCATACAGCTAATATTGTATAAAAAGGAAACGCATCAGTGAGAGTGAACAAAGTAGCATTAACGATCAGTATGCTATTTGCTATCTCAGGTTGTCAAAGTACACCCTCAGAGCAGACAGGCGCGAACCAAACCACAAATGACAATGAATCAACAGTAGAGGTCCGTTCATTTCAGTCTGTCCAAAGTGTTTACTCCGAGTGGGAGGCTAAGCTTGAAGAACACGCTCAATTGTCTCTCTATGCTCCAGAGAATTACAATGAACTATTAGACGCTTGGGATGATGCTGAAAGCATTTATGCGGATTTACTGAAAGATCAAACACGGTTAACCAAGAGTTACTCGATTTTTTCGACATTAACTTACGCCGAAGCCTTTGATGAAAAAATCGCGTTGATTCGATCAAATTATGACTCGATCTTAGTGCTAAAGGAAAAGGCTGACAGAGTATTAGCCGACTCGATAGTGCAAATGGATTACTTAAAGTTTCTTGGTGCCGACACTATGTTTGCATCGAGCTACAAGCGCTTGTATTCAGAATACAGCGAGCTGTTTGAGTATGTGCTGGTCGACGAACTTGAAGATGCTCAGGAAGCACAGGTAGAGTTTCTTAATAACGCGAGTTTGTTAGAAGTTAAAGTGGCCCACAAGAAGTACATCGAACCTTTGAAGGATGAGTTGGAGTTCTTGGAAGATGAAGATTTCGATGACGTTGTTCCACTGACGTTTGCTAAAGCGGCATCTCAAATTGCTTTAGCAGAAAGCCAAGTGAAAGCCAGTCCCCGTGAAAAGTCGATCATTGAAGACGCAGTTCACGCTGCAGAGTTCGAATTAAACCACGTGCGCAGTGTTGCTCATGAAGTCAAAGTACTAGCGAGCGTAAAAGGCGACCAGTTCGAACAGTCGGTTTTGAATGCAGAGAACCAGTTATTGAGCATTTCACGAGTGGTTAATGGTGAAGATCACCGTGATGTTGTATTGCGTCTTCAGTCTCAAAAAATTGTAGCGAGTGTTAAAGCGCTGAAAGGCTCAGACATGACGGCGTCATTAAAGTCAGAGATTAAAACTTTGACTGAGCGACTCGCTAAGTTAGAAAGTGATAATCAGAAACAAACACAGAAATTGGTTGAAGCGACCAAGCACAACCAATTGTTAGATGATCAGGTTACCAAGAGTGATGCTCATATAAAGAGCCTAGAAGAGTTAGTGGATAGTTTGAAAAGCTTAGGTGGTAAAGTTGCCAGCGAAAGTGACTCTGATGTGATTCTTCCTAGTATTGAATCTAGCATAGAGGATGCATCTAACGAACAATCATTAGAAGAAATGGTTGAACCTTCGGTTTAGTAAGACTAATTTCTTTATTTGTGATTGAGTTAAAAGCGCCTAAGGGCGCTTTTTTACGTTCTGTTGATCTATGTCAAAATCTGAAAACAAAAGTGTCCATTGAGTCATTATAGTGTACGTTATTCCTTTGGTTTTAACGTAACTTGTTGATATTTATAGATGTGTTGTTTTCTATGCTGATAACTAATCATTCAGCAGAGTTTTATTTTTACTACTAAAGTCGTATGAATTTGGAATAACTTGGACTAATTTCTTTCAACAGGATTGTGAGAGGCATTTCGAGCTTAAAATAGCTCTTGAATTCAGAAATGAAAGAGAGGATTATCGCGCTCCCGACGACATGTTTCAAAATGTAAATCATCATGAATCTAAACCAATTCGACTCATTATTACCGCCACAAATGGCTGAGCGCGCTGCAGATATTGGCGTAGGTAAAGCAACCAAAGATCCAATCAAATCTTTTCTCCTAGCGATCTCTGCTGGCATACATATTGGTATCGCGTTTGTGTTCTACACTATCGTGACTACCGGTGCTGGTGATTTACCGTGGGGTATTACTCGCTTATTGGGTGGTCTAGCTTTTAGCTTAGGATTAATCCTTGTTGTTGTTACTGGTGGTGAATTGTTTACCAGCTCGGTGTTGACGCTTGTTGCTCGCGCAAGTGGCAAGATTACCTGGCGTACATTAGTTAAGAACTGGACCACGGTTTATGTAGGTAACTTAATTGGTGCATTGCTGCTGGTGGCCTGTATGCTTCTGACTAAACAGTACATGTTCGATCATGGACAAGTGGGTTTGAATGCCATGGCGATTTCCCAACACAAAATGCACCATGATTTTATCCAAGCTATCGCGCTTGGCATCATGTGTAATGTGTTGGTTTGTATCGCGGTATGGATGACGTTTAGTGGACGTACACTGACTGACAAAATCGCAGTTATGATTTTACCTGTTGCGATGTTCGTATCAGCCGGTTTTGAGCACTGTATTGCCAACATGTTCCAAGTCCCTTTAGCTATCGGTATCAAAACATTTGCTCCCGCAGAATTTTGGACAATGACAGGCGCTAACCCTGCGGACTATGTTGATCTGAACATGATGGACTTTTTGATGAACAACTTGCTGCCCGTTACCATTGGTAACATCATTGGCGGTGGTATCTTTGTTGGTATGTGGTACTGGTTGATCTACCTACGTGACTAATAAGGGTGGCGTGATCCACCAAGCAAAGGTTTCGTGATTAATTCCGATTAACGCGGTTAATCCAGTTTACGAGTTTACTGGGTAACTTGGACTCAGTGAAAACACTGAACTGACTTATGACATTTACAAGACGGCCTGCATTGCAGGCCGTTTTTATTTGTGGAAAACCTACTTATTCATTTCTTAAATTATCATGTGAACGCTCAATAGCGATGATCACCGTGTGTGTATATGTCTTTGAAAACACCCAAAGATCAAAGGTAATGATCTTTCCCTAGGTGGGAATGGACAAAAAAGGATCTATATTGATTTGGTTATCCACAATTTCTGTGGATAACCTGTCTCAAATTCAGTGAGTAACCAGATCTAAGTGGAGTAGGGAGGCTATTTCGAAGGCTGTATTTGCGCGAGAACTCGGCCTTCTTTAGTAAGAGATGTCTTCAATGAGAGCTGAAGTGCAAGTGCTAAAGAGCAGCTCATCATCACGAAGATAGCTAACATGATCATCAACTGATACTTAATCGCGATCATTGGTGATGCACCACCTAAGATCTGTCCTGTCATCATTCCCGGTAGCGTGACTAAGCCTGTAGTTGCCATAGAGGCCATAATTGGTGACATCGCTTTCTGTATCGCATTACGAACAAAAGGCGCGGCTGCATAGGAAGGAGACGCGCCCAAAGCGATAGCCGCTTCGTACTCTGATTTCTGCGTTTCAAAAGCCCCAAACAAATTCTGCAATGCCACGATATTACTGCTTAAGCTATTACCTAACAGCATCCCTGCAATAGGGATAAGGTACTGTGCGTTAAAAACCGGTGTCGGTTTAATGATGAAAAAGCAGATAAACAAGACAATAGGTACACAAGTTACAGCAAGGCTAACGGCTATAGGAGCTAAAAGTAGGTTTTTGGGGAGCCTAGATTTTTCAACAATTGAGCTTGCCCCAACGATGATCATTGCAAATAGCCACAGTAAATTGACCCATAAGCTATTTAAGGTGAACAAGTATTCTAGGTAAAGTCCCACTAGAAATAGCTGAATAACCATACGGATTATGCTGACAGAAGCCTCTTTACCAAGGCCGAGTTTTAACTTGTGGTTGATGGTAATGGGTAGCAAGAGAAGTGAGCTGAAGAACAATAACTGCCACCAAGATATATCAATAACGTCTTGCATAATGATTCCTTTTAAGTGGTCTCCATCATATCTGAAAGTGCCAAATGATGCATTTCAACTGTAAAGTCACCAATTCTAAAAATGATCAATCATTTAACAAACAAAACACAAAATAGTGGTTGTTTGAGGCTTTTTTAGCTACTACTTAGTAGGTAAAAAGTTAAAATTGGTTGTCAGATGGTTGCGTGCATGTTGGTTTTTAACATTTGTGAAATATACTTAATTCTTCACATTTGTTAATACTTTTTAATAACTTTGTTTAACTGAAAACAAGTTTGGATGACCTCAAAAAAGTATTGATTAGCAAGGGTTATAACGGGGGATTTGATTGAACCCTACTTTGTGTATGGTCTAAAATTTGTTGTTAGATACTCAAGAACTTTAGCCCCGTAGAATGGGTTACTCGAAATTACTAAATACAAAATAGGCAAAATGTATGAGTGATGTTAATAAAATTGAAACTGGCGAAAAACGCTCGTTGGAGTGGAAGTCTTTCCTCTTCATCGCGGTGGTTCTCTTTCCAATATTAAGTGTGGCTTTTGTAGGCGGTTACGGCTTCCTAGTTTGGGCACTGCAAGTGTTTGTATTCGGACCTCCTGGTGCTCACGGCGGCATGTAATGCCCTCTAGTAACAACATTTTTTAAAATCAATATTTAAGAGAGCTAAACATGAAATCATTTTTAGTTAAATTATGGCGCACAATGACTCGCCCTGCAGTACACATCAGTCTTGGTGTACTAACTATGGGTGGCTTTATCGCCGGTGTTATTTTCTGGGGCGGTTTTAACACAGCTCTAGAGCACACAAATACAGAAGAGTTCTGTGTAAGTTGTCACACCATGCGTGACAACGTGTACGTAGAACTACAAGAAACGGTTCACTGGAAAAACACTTCTGGTGTACGTGCTACTTGTCCTGACTGTCACGTTCCACATGAATGGACAGCAAAAATCGCTCGTAAGATGCAAGCATCTAAAGAAGTATTCGCTCAAGTATTTGGTGACCTAGATACACCTGAGAAATTCGAAGCTCGTCGTATCGAACTGGCTAAACACGAATGGGATCGTTTCTCTTCGAACAAATCTCTAGAGTGTAAAAACTGTCACAACTACGATTCAATGGACTTCGAGAACATGCGCCCAACAGCGCGTATCCAGATGAAGAATGCAGCAGAACGTGATCAAAGCTGTGTTGACTGTCATAAAGGTATTGCTCACAACCTTCCAATGGATATGGCATCAGCAAGCGGTATTGTTGGCGAGCTAGAAAATGTAGCAAGCAGCACATCTTACGCAAATGGTTCTGACGTGATTTCTATTCGTCACCTACCAATGTACACAGATGAAACAGCAACAGTTGAAGCGGGTCTATTAAGCCCTGCAAGTAAAGTTGCGGTTATCGATGAAAAAGGCGACATGATCAAGATTCAAATCGATGGTTGGCGTAAAGCGAAAGGCTTCGGACGTGTAATCCAAGAAGACTTCGGTATGAACATCTCAACTGCAATCTTGACCAAAGAAGTATCTCAAAGTGACGTTATCACTGTTGGTGAGAAGAAAGAAGATGAGCTTACTGGCCTTCCATGGGAAGAAGTTAACCTAGCACTTTGGATGAAGAAAGAGTCTATGGTTGATAACTTCGATCCAATCTGGAACGCAGCGGGTCAAGCGTACCAATCTAACTGTTCAACGTGTCACTCACAGCCAGATGAAGCTCACTTCAGCGCTAACGGTTGGGTAGGCATGTTAGATGGTATGATTGCATTCGTTAACTTCGATACAGATACAGAAGCACTTGTTCTTAAGTATCTACAGAAGCACTCATCAGATTTTTCTGAAGGCCATCACTAATAAGACGTCAATTGGAGTAACACAATGGCAATTACAAGAAGAAGTTTTCTGAAAGGTGTCGCGACTACAAGTGCGGCATCGGTTATCGGTCCAAGCTTATTGGCGTCGGCATCAGCGTCTGCAGCAGAAACAGACGGCGCGTGGAAAGTCTCTGGTTCTCACTGGGGTGCATTCCGAGCTCGCGTTTACGCGGGTAAAGTGCAAGAAATTAAACCTCTAGAAATCGATCAACACCCAACTGAGATGTTGAAAGGTATTAAAGGTATTATCTACAGCCCATCACGTGTGCGTTACCCTATGGTTCGCCTGGATTGGTTGAAGAAGCATAAATACAGCGCTGACACGCGTGGTAACAACCGCTTTATTCGTGTGACTTGGGATGAGGCACTAGACCTTGTTTACCGCGAACTAGAGCGCGTACAGAAAGATTACGGTCCATGGGCGCTTCACACAGGTCAAACTGGTTGGAGACAAACAGGTCAGTTCCACAGCTGTACTAACCACATGCAACGTGCAATGGCACTTCACGGTTACTCTGTGAAGAAAATCGGTGACTACTCAACAGGTGCTGGTCAAACGATCATGCCTTACGTGCTAGGTTCTACTGAAGTTTACGCACAAGGTACATCTTGGGAACTTATCCTAGAAAACAGTGACAACATTGTTCTTTGGGGTAACGATCCAGTTAAAAACCTGCAAGTAGGTTGGACATGTGAGACTCACGAGTCATTCGCATACTTAGAACAGCTGAAAGAAAAAGTTGCTAAGAAAGAGATCAACGTTGTTTCTGTTGACCCTGTTAAAAACAAAACAGGCCGTTACCTAGAAAACGAGCAAATGTACATCAACCCACAAACTGATGTGGCGTTCATGCTTGGTGTTGCTCACGTTCTTTACAACGAAGATCTATACGACAAGAAGTTCATCGAAACTTACTGTCTAGGTTTTGAAGACTTTATCAAGTACGTTCAAGGTGAAACGAAAGATAAAGTTGAGAAGACACCTGAGTGGGCTTCGGCTATCTGTGGTGCAAGCGCGGACTCTATCCGTGAATTCGCTAAGATGCTGGTTAACGGTCGTACGCAGATTCTTGTCGGTTGGAGTATCCAACGTCAACAACACGGTGAGCAGCCTTACTGGATGTGTGCCGTTATCGCAGCAATGGTTGGCCAAATCGGTCTACCTGGCGGTGGTATCTCTTACGGTCACCATTACTCTGGTATCGGTGTTTCTTCAACTGGCTTCGCAGCTCCGGGTTCATTCCCGTTGAACATCGACCAAGGTCAATCGCCTAAGCACACTAACACTGATTACAACGGTTACAGCCGTGTAATCCCTGTTGCTCGTTGGGTAGATAGCTTGCTAGAGCCAGGTAAGAAGATCAAAGCGAACGGTTCAACGGTTACACTACCGGATATCAAGATGATGGTATTCAGTGGTAATAACCCGTGGCACCACCACCAAGATCGCAACAAGATGCGTAAAGCATTCAAGAGCCTACAAACTGTAGTGGCTGTTGATTTCGCTTGGACTGCAACTTGTCGTCACTCTGATATCGTGCTTCCTGCATGTACTCAGTGGGAACGTAACGATATTGATGGTTACGGCGCGTACTCTGGTCGTGGTTTGATCGCGATGCACAAACTAGTCGATCCTCTGTTCCAGTCTAAAACTGACTTCGAGATTATGTCTAGCCTAACTAAGCGTTGGGGTCGTTACGACGATTATACGCGTGGTATGGACGAAATGCAGTGGGTTAAATCTCTGTATGACGAATGTCGTGCATCAAACGAAGGCAGCTTCGAAATGCCTGAGTTTGCTGAGTTCTGGGAGAAAGGTTTCCTAGACTTCGGTAAAGGTAAGCCATGGACTCGTCACGCTTCATTCCGTGAAGATCCAGAGATCAACGCACTAGGTACGCCTTCTGGTTTCATCGAAATCACAAGCCGTACTGTTGGCAACATGGGTTACGAGCACTGTCAAGAACACCCAATGTGGTTTGAGAAATCTGAACGTTCACACGGTGGTCCAGGCTCTGACAAACATCCGTACTGGCTACAATCTTGTCACCCAGACAAGCGTCTTCACTCTCAGATGTGTGAATCTGAAGAGTGGCGTGCGACTTACGCGGTACAAGGCCGTGAGCCAATCTACATCAACCCAATCGATGCTAAGAAGAAAGGCATCAAAGATGGCGACGTAGTACGTGTGTTCAATGACCGTGGTCAACTACTAGCAGGTGCTGTTCTAATGGATAGCTACGCACCTGGTGTTGTTCGTATCGAAGAAGGCGCTTGGTACGGCCCGATCAACGAGAAAGTGGGGGCGCTAGATACATACGGCGATCCAAACACACTAACTCAAGACATCGGTACGTCTGAACTTGCTCAAGCAACGTCAGCAAACACATGTTTGGTTAACTTCGAGAAGTTCCAAGGCAAACTGCCTCCAGTAACTTCATTCGGTGGTCCAATCGAAGTTTCTTAAGTCTTGTACTTAAGAACCAAGATTAAAGCTTGAATTAAAGCCCCTGTAAGCACTCTTACAGGGGCTTTTTGTTTTTCTAACCTGTATGTGGGATTTGTAATTAAGCATTGTCATAGCGCCAACAGGGGGCGTTTTTGAGACGGGCTATAACGACGTGCCGTTTGAGATAGGCTGTAGAACTATGAACAATGAACAATGAAGCAGGAAGGGAGTGTAAAAAGAATCTGTTGTAAGGGCTTAGGCAGACGGAAACAAAAAGGCCGATACAAAGTATCGACCCAATAGAGACCTATGGAATTGAATCAGCTTGAGTTAAATTTCGAACATAAACCAATAACCGTATGCACAGATTAATGCGGGTATGCCTGAATATAATGTGGCTACAAAAGCCGCTTTCGGTGCCATTGCGATAGCAGGAAATAAAGCGTCACCATCATTTGATATTGCGTTACCGACCTGAGCTGAAAGTGGCAGTGCACCTGAAAGGTAAAGGCTAGTGACCAACAATTGCGGACCACACCCCGGCAGTAAACCCATCAACACACCCGCCAGGGGGAGCATCATACCCCAGCTTGAGAATAGCGTCGCAAAATCGACATTTGCAAGCACAGAGCCAAACTCGAAGAAAAGAAAAGCAACCACCACCCATGCAGTGACAAAGTTTGTATCTTGAGCTGTTTTTTGTAGTGGGTGAGAACCTATACATTTTTCATCTTCACTTACGGCTGATTTGTAATCCTCAATTTCACGGGTCAGCCCCCACAGAAACATCGAGCTGATCAGCAAAATTGTCCCCGCCCATTCCATCGACATTTCAGGCAAAGCGAGCAGCTCGTTCACATCGACTTGAAAAGAGCCAAGTAGGGCAACGGCAGCACCCGGAATAATCAGTACAGACCACAGGTAACCTTGCAGGTTTATCGCTTTTTTAGAGACCGATTCTTTGTCTTGAGATTGAGAAGCGCAGCTGTTGGTGGCTTCATTTTTCTCTGCTTGTTTCGGGCGCAAGAAGTCGTCTGCATGAAATAAGTTAATAATTCGGCCTGACGCAGTACCCACAATGACGCCCATCGCCATCATGGCTAAACCTGTTTTGGGTTCGCTAGCAATTAACAGGAAGGCCGCGTCACCCATGGTTGAGACGAGTACAGCCACAACCGCACCAAATCCGAGTTTGCCTGAAATAAATTGTGTGGTGACCACAATCGCTCCCCCACAGCCTGGCAATGCCCCCATTAGCGCGGCGAATACAACTTGGTTTGAACGAGATTGATGGACGAGCTTATTGAAGACGTTATCTTTGTTGATGTATAGACTTAACCAGTGGTAAATCGCTAGGGTTAGCGCAACGTAACATGACACTGCCCAGAAGGCGTCAGACAAGGTAGTGACCGTTAATTCTCGCGTAGCAGGAGCTGCAACTAACGCCGCAAGTGAAATAGGTAAAAGCAGGCGCTTAAAAGACAGTGAAAACTGAGTTGTTTTCGCAGCGCTGCTGCTTGGCAAAAAAGAGATTAGTCGATCCATAAGTGTCACTCAAAATTTGTGTATTAAGATAATCATATACGAATGATAATAATTATCAATTGCATTCGTTGTTTTTTTATCTTTTGTTACCATTGGCCAAACCCACGAAACATGACCAATCTAAAAAAATGAGGTAAAGTATGCCTAATAAAGAGAGACTCTAAAGGTAGAGTCATAATTGTTAGTGTAATAGGAAGAAACATGATTTTAGTTGTTGGTCACAAAAACCCTGATAGTGACAGTATTTGTAGTGCGTTAGTTGCAACTGAGCTTCTTAAAGCTCGTGGCGAGGAAGCGACACCAATTCGCCAAGGCGAGATCAACCGCGAAACTCAACACATTCTAGAAGTCGCTGGTGCTGAAAAGCCAGAACTTCGTACTTCTGTTGCTGGTGAGAAAATCTGGCTAGTAGACTACTCAGATCTTGCACAAGCACCAGACGATGTAGCTGATGCTGAGATCGTAGGTATTGTCGATCACCACCGTCTAGGTGACGTGATGACAGTTAACCCTATGGAAGCTTGGATCTGGCCTGTTGGCTGTACAAATACAGTACTTTTCAACATGTTTAAGATTGAAGGTCACGCTATCTCTCAACAAATCGCTAAACTGATGATGTCTGCAATTCTTTCAGACACAGTTGGTTTTGCTTCTCCAACATGTACTCAAAAAGACAAAGACGCGGTTGCTGAGCTTGCTGAAATCGCTGGCGTAACAGACGTTGATGCATTTATCAAAGCGCTTCTAATTGCTAAGACAAACATCGAAGGCCTATCTGCTGCACAGTTAGTAGAAAAAGACCTTAAAGGCTACCCATTCAACGGTCGTGATGTTGTCGTTGGTCAAGTTGAGCTTGCGACTCTTGAGCAAGTAGACGGCATGATCGAAGCGCTAGAAGCTGATCTTGAAGCGCGTTGTGAGAAAGATGGTCTAGCATTCGCTGCAGTAATGCTGACAGATATCACTACAGCTCAAACTCGTCTTCTATACAAAGGTGAGTGGGCTGATAAGCTGGTTAAATTCGAGAAAGACGGTGTATTGATGATGGAAAATACATTGAGCCGTAAGAAGCAAGGTTGGCCTTGGCTTCAAGGCGAGCTTGTTTAACCAAGTAGCTTAATTATAAACGCCTGCTAATTTAGCAGGCGTTTTTCTTTGAAGTAGGCTTTCTTCTTCATCGATAGTGTTTGAAGTTAAAAACACTCGGCATAAAATAGCTTTAAGAACATAGTTACTGACTAAAGTAGGAAATTGAGATGACTACACAGCTAGACGATAAAAAAATCGCTGAAATCAATAAGTATACGGGTGAGCAACGCCTGAAGTACTGTGTGAAAGAAATCGTAGCGAACCGTGAAGTATGGATCTTAACCGATGAACACGGTTGTGTAATGTTGAACACAGAAGATGAAGACTGTGTTCCTGTATGGCCAAATCAAGAGTTTGCGGAGTCTTGGGCGACGGGTGATTGGTCTGAGTGTAAAGCTGAGTCTATTTCACTAAACAAATGGCATAGCCGTTGGACTAACGGTCTAGAAGACGACGAGCTTGCAGTTGTTGTGTTCCCGAACGAACAGGAAGAAGGTGTTATCTTGTTCCCGGATGAGTTCGACTTCGAATTGAAAAAGCAGGCCGCTAAGCGCTAATACTTTTTGTTTAATACCAATCACAGTAAGTAAGTGATCATTAATTGCGCAGGAAAAAAGCTTAAGAACAAGGCAGAAATTTTCGATAAGTAGTTATTCTACAATCAAAATTTCTAACGCAGTTATTGAGCGTTTTAACCAGCTAGGATGACCAGTTATTTACTACGATTGGTATAAGTAACACAGTAACATTCTATCCAGCGTTGCCTTTGAGGCAGCGCTATATTCCTACTGCTCCTGTCTAAGCTATTTTCAACGCATTTTCGTCAGTACCCAATTAATTGATACAAGGGTGCTTGTTGAGCGGCTTCTGAAGCTTGCTGAAGTACACCTGTTTTGCTGTATCTTTTCAGTATTTTTCGCACAACTGGTTTTGCCTGTTCTTTTGTCATTCCCACTTTCAATTGAGGTTCATACAGTAGCTTTAGCAGCACTACATCTAAGGGGGATAACAAGTCTTCTGGCGTGTGATCATTGAAAATAGAAGGGTAGGCTTTATCTGAATCATTCGGCAGGCCTAGAACCTGTGTGATCTCTTCAACAATACATGCGACCAGCTTTCCTCTTGCTCTCGCTTGATCTACTGGGATCACAATTCCTGCATATACAATCTCCCCTTTGGAATTAGTTCGATAACCTGCAGTACAGATAGCGCTGTTTAGATGCTGTGTCGATTTCAGTTTGAGTACAGTTTTGGCTTCAGCTATCCACTGACTCTGCCTCGTGTATATCCATTTTACATTCGCTTCAGACTTATTTTTAACGATTGTTATGGGGTGCTGGGTCACTTCGGACAAGTGTTGGAGATGAAGTTCCGTGAGCTCCTGATGCAGGTCTTTATCACCCACTCGATGATCAACCCATACCTTGATAGGCTGTTTCCATTTAGCGAGTAGCTTGTCGCCTTGTGAATATTCGTGTTGAAGTGCGACGTGATAAAAGGCAGTTTCGACGAAGGTTCTATCTAGCCATGTGAGTGGTGTGCTTGCTGCATTAAAGGACAGCAGCGCCAACAAGAGGGAAAGCATTGAAGCTCTTGGTAACATATCTTTCCCCTTTGCGGAATATAGCGCGATCACCGATTAATGGCTTGGTGCTTTATAGAAGTGGCTCTCAACTAACCTTTGTGTGATTTGGTGAGTTGGGTTAGTCAGTACTTCATGTGTTTCGCCACTTTCAACCACATTGCCTTCGTGCATGACGATGATCTTATCTGTGATGTGTTTAACAATGCCGATGTGTTGAGAAACATAAACGAACGATACGCCCATCTCTTCTTGAAGTTCTAGGAACAGATTGATGATTTGCGAACGCATCGCCATATCCAAACCATTCAACGCTTCATCAGCAACAATGATGGAAGGCTGAAGTATCAAAGCGCGAGCCAAACAAACCCTCTGCTTCTGGCCTGCAGCAAGCATTTGAGGATAGAAGTAAGCATGTTCTGGTAGAAGCCCAACACGTAATAATGTGTCCTTTACGCGGCGCATGCGGGCTTCTGGTGGCATGTTGGTATTTCGCTTCAATGGTCCTTCAAGGATTCGACCAATCTGGATGCGTGGGTTTAGCGAGGTGTTCGGATCTTGGAAGATCATTCGAATCAGTTTGCAGCGAGTTGAGTAGTCTTTGTGCTCTAGCTTTTCACCGTTCACTCGGATCTCACCTGCTGTTGGTTCCACCATACCCGCTAGCATTCTTGCTAATGTCGATTTCCCCGATCCATTCTGACCGATAAAACCAATAGTCTGTCCCGCTTCAAGGGAAAAGCTGACTGGCTTCACTGCCTGATGAATCTTTTTACGGAAAAGACCAGAGCGAGTCGTAAAGTCTTTAGATAAACCACTGACCTCTAATAATGCACTCATGATTTCTTTTTCTTCTCCATATTCAGAGGGAAATGACAGTTAAATTTGTGGGTCTTTATACGTTTAGTATGCGGGATCTCGACACACTGTCTTTGCGCGTATGGACAACGTGGTCCAAGTCGACAACCAATCGGAAGGTGCTGCAGCGGCGGAATTGACCCTGGTAAAGATTGCAGTTTTTCTTTATGGGGAATCCAGTCGTTAAAATCGGGCATCGCTTTTAGCAGTGCAACGGTGTAAGGATGCTTTGGTACATCCAACAGTTTTGTCGTATCTGCAGACTCAACGGACTGACCGCAGTACATCACGGTTATTCGTGTCGCCCATTGAGTGATGGTCGTTAAATCGTGCCCAATGAGGAGAATTGTCGTGTTATGAAGTTGATTCATTCGGCTCAATAAGCGCAATATTTGAGACTGCGTAATCGGGTCTAAATCGTTGGTTGGCTCATCGGCAATTAGCACTTTTGGCTTGGCAGCGATCGCCATGGCGATCATGACTTTTTGACACTCACCATCGGTCAACTCATAAGAATAACTGTCCATTAGGTGAGAGTGATTTTTGATCCCCACTTTATGCAGTAATGCTATTGCTTGCTTTTTTCGCCACTTAAACCGTTGCCACCATCGACCTTCAAATGAACGCGAAGGAATCGCCTCTATTAGCTGGCGTCCTACTTTTTCGGAAGGGTCAAGACACGTCGATGGTTCTTGGAAGATCATCGCGATATCGCGAGCGATCACACGGCGTCGTTCTTTGGGCGTCAGTTGTAGCAGGTCGATATTGCCAAGGCGCATTCGGTCGGCAGACACTTTCCAGTTTTCTTTGCAAACACCAACGATCGCTTTTGCAACCAAGCTCTTACCAGAACCTGATTCACCTACTAAGCCACGAATTTCTCCCTCATTGAGGGTAATACTCATTCGATCTACTGCTTTAACCATCCCTTGAGGGGTCTCAATCTCGATGGTTAGATGTCGAATATCAAGTAACGGCATTATTCGATTCCTGCATTTAGCGCTTGGCGAACACCTTCACCGACAAGGTTAATCACGATCACTGTAAACATAATGGCTAAGCCGGGTAGAGTTACTGTCCATGGCGCAAGGTAAATCAGCTCTACAGAGTCACCCAAAATTGAGCCCCATTCGGTACTGGGTGCTTGAGCGCCAAGCCCTAAGAAACCCAAGGCCGTGATATCAAGAATGGCGACTGACAATGCCAGTGTAATTTCAAGTGCCACCACAGTAAGAATATTAGGAAGGATTGAATTCCATAACAGGTAGAAGTCATTCGCACCATCAAGGCGAGAAGCCAAAATATAGTCTTTTTCTACTTCTGCATGCACAGCAATGTATACCGAACGAATAAAGCGTGGAATCAATGCCAAACATAAGGCTAGCAAGATATTAAACTCGCCAAAGCCAAGAAATGCCACGAAGATAATCGCAAGTAGCAACGACGGAATAGACATTACCGTGTCAAGCAGGTGGTTTAGCGTGCTTGATAGCAATCCACGAGTCATACCTGCGAGTACGCCAATCAGACAACCGATGACTGCTGCGATAAAGGTAATCACCACTGCGGCACCAAATGTCAGCTGAGAGCCAATAATCAGACGGGATAGAATATCTCGCCCTAAATCATCAGTACCTAGAAAATACTCAACTGTTCCAGCAGGATCCCAAGAAGGAGGTGTTAGTAGGTGCCCCGTCTGCTCTTGAGCATCATGCGGTGCTAGCCATGGTGAAGTGATGGTGATCAGAATGATCAAGACCAAACACCATAGTCCAAACATTGCGAGATTATTGCCACGGAAGCTGCGCCAGAAACGCTCGAATTGGGTTGGAATCTGTTCTTCTTGGTAGACGTTATTTGTTAGCATACCATTCCTTCCTTACCAGAGGATTGACCATCGCGCCCAGTAGATCGGACAGTATATTCGCGGTCAAAACCAAGGTTGCTACCACAATTACACCAGCTTGAATTGACACGTAATCTTGATTGGATAATGCATCCAGTAACCAGCGGCCAATGCCTGGCCAGTTAAAGATAGACTCGGTGATGATAGCGAGCGTTAACATACTGGAGAGTTGAACGCCGACCTTAGGAATAATCGGTGGTATTGCATTTCTTAATACGTGTTGAGTGACGATCTCTCTTGTTGAAAGACCTTTGATTCGTGCGGCACGGATGTAGTTTTGAGCCATCACTTCAGCCACTGACGCTCTCATTAGTCGGATAACCTGGGTTGTTGGAGCGAGCGCCAAAACAAGACAAGGTAACGCCATATGGTCTATTACGCTCTGTAGGGCGTGTGCTCGATAGTTACCTTCGGCAAAGAAGGCATCAATCATTGCAAAGCCAGTCACGTGTTCAATTTCGTAAAGTAGATCGTATCGCCCCCCAACAGGGAACATCTCGAAGTGCAGTGAAAACACCATGATCATTAGCAATGCGACCCAAAAAATAGGTGCTGAGTAGCCTGCCATTGAAGTAAACGATATGGTGGTATCAACAAATTTTCCTTGTCTCATACCGGCAATTGTGCCGAAAGGGATGCCGATAAACAGTGCGAGTAAAAAAGCAAAGAAGCACAATTCTAACGTCGCAGGGAATACCACGACAAGCTCTTCGATGATAGGAACACCGTGTTTGCTCAGGCCGAAATTCAGCGTCGATAATTCGGTGACGTAGCTAAGCCAGCCGGGCCAAAAATCTTGAATTGCCCAAGGTGAGGTTTGGTCTAATCGAAGTAGAGCAAAGCCCACTAAAGTCAGAATTCCAAGTGTAATAATGAATAAGTTTACACGTCTTAATGTATACCAAAACATCAGTTCACCTCCCTTCTGACTTGATCAAAAGGTTGAGCATTAAAAGGACTGCGTTTAAAACCTGTTAGCGAACGATCGTGCACACGGAATTGCACGCCGTGAGCGAGAGGTATCACAGGAACTTCTTCATTAAGAATGTTTTGGGCTTGTCGATACAAGTTCACGCGATGCCTTTGTTGATTAATCTCTAATGCCAAGTCGAGAAGGAAATCAAAGTCTGAGTTGCACCACATAGAGACGTTTAATCCCGCGCGTTCCGAACTACATGATAGAAGTGGACGTAAGAAGTTGTCTGGGTCGCCCGTACTGCCAATCCAACCTGTGAGTAACAAATCTGTTGAGGAAATTGAAGACAGCTGTGTTCGGTCAAATCGGTCGTCGGTATAGAGTTTCAATTCAATACCAATATCAGCCAAGTTTGCTTGGATCAGTTCTGCCGTTTTTCTTGGACTTGGATTGTATGCGCGTGGCTCTAGTGGCACCCACATTGAAAGCTCTAACCCTGGTTCTACACCGGCCTCTCTAAGAAGTGCGATCGCATAGTTTCGATCATAGCGAACTTGAACGCTGTCTTTTTGATAAGCCCAAGAAGTAGGGGGAAGTAACGTGTAGGCTTTTGTACCTGTACCGTAGTACACAGAATCAAGAATGTTCTGACGGTTAATAGCCAAGTTCAATGCTTTACGTACTCGTGAGTCACGCAATGCAGGGTGTTCTGTGTTTAGCGCGATGAAAGAGACATTTACGGCAGGTGTGGCAGAAATCTTCAACTCTTCATGAGCTTGAATAATAGGGATCTGGCTGGAAATTGGTGAGTTCAACACGTCACACTCACTGCGGAGAAGCTTGGCAAGTGTGCCTGTCCCGCGTTGTGAAGTATCAAATACAACTTGGTCCATTTGTACTTCACCCTTCCAGTAATGCTTGTTCTTTTTCAAGCGTACAAGATCATTAATTTGATATTCATCCAAGTAGAAAGGGCCTGTGCCTACGGGCTTGGAGTCTATTTCATTTTTTTCATCTGTGGTAATCAGCTTGTTGGCATACTCTTTGGAGTGAATGACCGCATAGCTGGTGGCGATATTGTTAAGAAATGAATTATCTGGGCGACTTAACTGGAACTTCACCGTTAGGTCATCCACCGCTGTGATTTCAACAATCAGGTTTTGAAAGTCGATGCCAGCGAACCATGGATATAAACCGCCACCCACATAATGAAATGGGTTTGAACTATCAATGATACGTTCAAAACTAAAGACCACATCCTGTGCATTCATGCTGCGGGTTGGGGTAAACCAATCTGTGGTTTGAAACGCAACATTTGGGCGCAGCTTGAAAGTGTACTCTGTACCTGATTTATCGACAGACCAGCTTGTTGCCAAGTTCTGTTTTGGTCGGTAAGTCATAGGATCAAGAGTGAGCAGGGTATCGAAAATTTGAGGGCTCAGCGATTCTGAGGTAATGCCACTATCAACCAATTGTGGATTGAAGGTACTAGGATTACCTTGGCCGCAATAAATGAAGCCTTTTTCACGGATTTGCTCGTGAGTGACACTTTCACCACATCCAGCTAAAAAGCCAAGCGTGCAGATGCTCAGTGATAGTCTTATTAGTGCTTTCATAAAAAGAAATACTTTTCGAAACGAGGCGTTAGAGGAGCCTCAAGATCCCGACAATTTAACATTTTATTTATTCGGCTCCAAATAATAATCAAGTGTGGACAGCTATTTATCGTTAGCTTGCCCTACAATCGCGTACTTCCTCACCATTCCACGTAATTGGTTATAGGTTAACCCAAGTAATTCTGCTGCTTGCTTCTGGTTATACTTGCTCTGTTTTAGTGCTTGATTGAGTAATTTAATGTCTTGCTGTTCTTGCCATGCTTTGTAATCAAGCGGCAAAGAAAATGAGTGCTCTAATGGAGTATGGCTGTTGGACAGATCATTGCCAGTTTCGTGCGTGGAATCTTGATCTATTTGCCATGTTGGTTTAAATGGGTTAAACACCAAAGATTCAATAGGATATGGATCTTTACCGTGCTGGTAGATAGCTCGTTCAACGACGTTTTTGAGTTCTCTCACATTTCCCGGCCAAGAATAATCCAATAGTGCCTCAACAGCAGATGGAGCAAAACCGACAAACAGCTCCAATTCTAACTCTCGACACATCTTAATGGCGTAGTATTCTGCTAGCAGCGTGATGTCTTCTTTTCGTTCGCGAAGAGGTGGGATAGTAATGACATCAAACGCCAGTCTATCTAATAAATCGGGTCTGAATTCGCCTTTTAACGCCATGTCTGGTAAGTCAGCATTGGTCGCACACACCAGTCTTACATTGGCACTCAGCGCCTTTTGTCCGCCGACACGCTCATATTGCCCGTATTCAATAACACGCAATAGCTTCTCTTGAACGGCAAGGGGGGTGGTCGCTAGTTCATCTAAGAACAGAGTTCCACCTTCAGCCCTTTCAAAACGACCTTGATGACGACCTTTTGAACCGGTAAAAGAACCTGATTCATGACCAAATAACTCTGAATCAATCAACCCTTCGCTAAGGGTTGAGCAGTTCAGTGAGATCAATGGCTGGTCCCAGCGCCTTGAAAGGTAATGCAGCCTTTGAGCGATTAACTCTTTACCTGTACCACGCTCCCCGATGATCAGAATCGGTCTTTCGATTGGTGCGAGTTGAGACACTTTATCCAAAACAGATAGAAAACTAGGGGATTCACCAATGAGATTCTGCTGCATAATGGGTCCTTGTATGGTCTGATTTCCAATGGGCATGATATAGAGAGCTTTATTTACATCACTTGATGTAAAACAAAGCTGTAGTGGTGAAAAATACCAATACTTGGCTAAATTCATCATAGCATGGTTCGGGTTAATCACCATTTTATTGTAAGTGTTTGATAAACAATGGCTTAAAAGTTGGCACGCTACTTGGATTACTTATGGTAGGTTTAACAACATACGTAGATTTTTGAGCAAGTGGATTGAGAAATCGAAAACGATTTAAAACCTATTTGCCATTATTGCAATTAAGGAGTTTCTTATGGGTATTTTTTCTCGCTTTGCAGACATTGTAAATTCAAACATCAGTGCACTATTAGATAAGGCTGAAGATCCTGAAAAGATGATTCGCCTCATTATTCAAGAAATGGAAGACACGCTGGTTGAGGTTCGTACTAACTCAGCAAAAGCCATTGCAGACAAGAAAGAGCTAGCACGTAAAGTTGAAGCTATCGAAACTCAGATTCTAGATTGGCAGAATAAAGCGACATTAGCCCTGACTAAACAACGTGAAGATCTGGCTAGAGCGGCACTAATCGAAAAGCAAAAACTTGAAGATATCATCAAGAGTCTTCATACCGAGCAAACCTTGGTTCATGAAACCATCGAAAAACTAACCAGTGAGATCGGTAAGCTTGAAACCAAAATCGCCGAGACTCGTGCAAAACAGCAAGCACTAATGATTCGTAATAATGCAGCAAGCAATCGTCGCGATGTTCAAAAACATCTGCATTCAAGCAAAACCAACGAAGCAATGGCGAAGTTTGAGCAATTCTCACGTAAAGTGGATGAATTAGAAGCTGAAGCTGACGTTTACGCAAAAACCGGTAACGCAAAATCTTTAGACCAAGAGTTTGCAGAGCTACAAGCTCAAGACGAGATTGAAAAAGAGCTGGCGAAACTGAAGCAACAAGTTGAAAACCGCGATAAATAATTTTAGGAGTTGTCTATGTCAACATTTCTAATTGCAGGTCCACTGATTGTCTTTTTGATCTTCGTGGCACCGCTATGGTTATTCTTACACTACCGCAGCAAGAAGAAATCCAGCAATGGTCTTTCAGAAACGGATCTTCAGCGTCTGCATAAGCTTTCTGAGCAAGCTGAGTCGATGCAAGACCGAGTGAAAACGTTAGAAAAAATACTGGATGCGGAGTCACCTAACTGGAGACGAAACTATGAGTAGAGAACTGTATCGCGATCCGATTAACGGTAAATTGTCTGGCGTGTGTGCCGGATTAGCGAACTATTTTGGCCTTGAAGTTTGGTTGGTTCGTATCTTAGTGATCTCAGCCGCACTGCTAGGTGGTAGCTTTTTGGTGTTATTAGCGTATTTAGCTTTGACATTTATGCTTGAAAAACAACCACCTCAATATGTCGATCAGATGAAAGCCAAACAAGAGCACACACTCAAGCAAAAACCCTGGGAAAAAGGGCAAACAGCAGAGTCTTTGTTGGGCACTTTAGAGGGTGATTTCCAGACGTTAGAGACCAGTGTACGCAATATGGAAGCTTATGTGACTTCGGACACTTTTAAAGTCGACCGTGCATTTAAGAACATGTAGTGGTTAAGCCTTAAAAAGATTAGATAACGGTTTAGGAAAATTTATCCCAAGCCGTTATTTTTTTTAATAATTTTGTCTAAATAAATCTTACGATAACTGGTAAGTTACATGTGATTAATCTATGTTAATAAAATATTTATAGATATGGATGATCGCAATGTACAAAGCCTCCCTAGTCCTATTGGTGACCTTATCCGGGTTATCTGGGTGTGGTAAGGAGCTCCCTCCGGTTCCAGAACCCGAATCACGACCAGCCAAACTCTTCACCGTCTCGGTCGGTAACAATGCCTTCGAACGAAATTTTCCTGCGACTACTGAAGCGGGCGATAAAGCCGTATTGGCATTTCGAGTACCCGGTTTACTAAAAACGATCGATGTCACTGCGGGGCAACAGGTCTCCAAAGGTGATGCATTGGCAACGCTTAATCCTGATGAGTATCAGTTGCTAGAAAAGCAGGCAAGAGCTAACTTCAAACTTGCCGATGTGCAATACCAACGTTCCATCAAGCTACGTAAGGATAGAGTGGTTTCTGAGCAAGATTTTGACCAAGCGAAAGCAAATCATAACTCTGCAAGAGCGGTTTTAAATCAAGCAAAAGCTAATCTTCGCTACACCACACTCGTTGCGCCATATGATGGTACTATTTCTATTATTCCTGCTGAAAACCACGAATACATCGCGGCTAAGCAAGGTGTAATGAATATCCAAACGAATCAGATCCTCAAAGTTGTCTTCTTATTGCCTGATCAATTAATTGCACGCTTTTCTGCAGGGTTTGAGACAGACGCAACTATGGTATTCGATGCTTTCCCTGAACATTCTTATGTCCTCACCTTTCAAGAAGTCGATACCGAAGCCGATCCTAAAACCGGTTCATACAAGGTCACCATGGTAATGGAGAGACCGACTGATATAGGCATCCTGCCGGGTATGTCTGGCACGGTTAACCTTGTTTCTTCACAAGCAGCGGCGACAAAAATTCCAACCTCAGCAATGATGACCAATGGAGATGATGTCTCAGTATGGCGCGTTAACAACGATGGTATCGTCGAAGAAGTCGCGATAGTCATTGATGAAAAACGTCATATTATTTCGGGTCTTAACGACGGAGATCGCGTTGTGACCTCAGGCGTTAATGGATTAGAAACCGGCGTCAAGGTTCGTGAGTGGATCAAGGAAAGGGGGCTCTAACATGAAGACAGTATCAAAAGCCATCGGCCTATCATGTTTGGCGATGTTGACAGCCTGCAAAGACAAAGGTGTCACTGAAGTCGAAAAGCTTCCTCTTGTTAAAGCCATTGAAATCTCCGTCTTAGACTTTAACGATAAGCTCTATTTTCCAGCAGTGGCTAATGCTGCTGAGAAAGCGCACCTAAGTTTCCGTGTCGCTGGTGAGATTTTTAAACTTGATGTCAAAGAAGGTGAACAAGTTAAAAAGGGTGATGTTCTTGCCGAGTTAGATCCAACAGATTATCAGTTGGACGTTGATAACGCTCAAGCTCGATACACAGTGATTAACAGCCAATACAGACGTTCAAGTCCGTTGGTCAAAAAGGGGTTATTGGCTAAGTCTCAATTCGATGAGATTGCCGCTCAGCGTCAAATCGCTTATGCCGAGTTAGAATTGGCAAAACTGCGTTTGTCATTTACTAAGCTTCGCGCACCGGTTGATGGAATTATCTCTCGTGTCAGTGTTGACCAATACGAAAATATTCAGGTTGGCCAACAGATTGTGAATATTCACAGTGTTGAGGATGTTGAAGTTGTTATCCAATTGCCTGACCAAATCTATGTAAATCAACCAAATGAAGCGACTATCTCGAATATTGAGGCAGTAGTTAGAGTTCCAAGTGGGAATGAATACAGTGCGGGGATAAAAGAGTTTACGACTGAACCCGATCCAAACACAGGTACATTTACCGTCACGCTTGCTTTACCTATGCCAGAAGATGATTTGATTCTTGACGGTATGGCCGTTGAGGTCACGTCAAATGGGCGTGATATCGGGTTGAAATTAAAAGCCGGCGTACTTATTCCTATTGAGGCTGTGTTCAATGCCGATGGGGATGAGTTAACTCGTCAAAACTCTTACGTGTGGATTCTTAATGACGACAATACAGTATCTAAACAGCAAGTCGTATTAGGCAAAGCGAATCAGAAAACATTGCAGATAATCAAAGGATTAGAAATGGGGCAGCATGTCGTTGTTGCAGGCGTATCGCGATTGCGAGATGGGATGACAGTGGAAGTATTGTCTCAGGAGACGAACAATGAGTGAAGTCAATAACAAGCCCCAAAGTGATGATCAACAGGGTGATGACCAAATCACTGGAGTGGCGGCTTATTTTATACGAAATAAGGTCATTAGCTGGATGCTATCACTGATCTTTCTTATTGGTGGTGTGTCTGCATTCTTTGGTTTGGGCCGTTTAGAAGATCCTGCCTTTACCATCAAAGATGCCATGGTAGTGACCTCTTATCCGGGAGCGACGCCTCAGCAAGTGGAAGAGGAAGTGACTTACCCATTAGAGAAAGCGATTCAACAGCTTACCTATGTTGATGAAGTTAACTCTATCTCTAGTCGTGGCCTGTCTCAGGTTACGGTAACGATGAAGAATAATTACGGCCCTGATGATCTTCCACAAATTTGGGATGAACTTCGACGTAAAGTGAATGATTTGAAAGGTCAACTTCCACCCGGGGTAAATGACCCTCAAGTCATAGACGATTTTGGTGATGTTTACGGTATTTTGCTTGCCGTAACGGGGGACGGTTACAGTTACAAAGAGTTACTTGATTACATTGATTACCTAAGGCGAGAGCTAGAACTTGTTGATGGGGTCAGTAAAGTCTCGGTATCCGGCCAACAGCAAGAGCAAGTGTTCATTGAGATATCGATGAAACGGATCAGCTCTCTGGGTTTGTCTCCAAATACTGTATTTAACCTTTTATCCACTCAAAATATTGTTTCAAGTGCAGGTGCTGTAAGGATTGGTGACGAGTACATTCGAATCCATCCAACAGGAGAGTTCCAGAATGTTGAACAGCTCGGTGATTTGATTCTTACGGAAGGTGGCGCTCAAGGGCTTATCTATCTAAAAGATGTGGCGAATGTAACTCGTGGTTATGTTGAAGTGCCTACTAACATCATTGGCTATAACGGGAAGCTCGCACTTAACCTTGGTGTTTCTTTTGCACAAGGCGTGAACGTGGTCGCAGTGGGTGAAGCCTTTGACCGAAGGCTCGCCGAGCTGAAATACCAACAGCCCGTAGGTATTGACATATCTGAGGTTTATAACCAACCCAAAGAAGTCGATAAGTCAGTTAGTGGATTTGTAGTGAGTTTAGGACAAGCGGTTGCGATCGTAATCGTAGTGTTGCTGTTCTTCATGGGATTACGATCGGGTTTGTTGATTGGTTTGATACTGCTATTGACCGTTTTCGGTACCTTCATTTTCATGCAGTACTTCAAAATCGATCTTCAACGTATTTCATTGGGCGCGTTGGTTATCGCGCTGGGGATGCTGGTGGATAATGCCATTGTGGTGGTGGAAGGGATATTGATCGGCACGCAGAAGGGGCGAACCCGAATGCAGGCCGCTACAGATATTGTGACCCAAACCAAATGGCCACTGCTTGGTGCAACGGTTATTGCGGTCACCGCTTTTGCCCCAATCGGTTTGTCTGAAGACTCAACGGGCGAATATTGTGGCACCTTGTTCACGGTTCTACTTATCTCCTTGATGCTGAGTTGGTTTACGGCCATCTCACTCACGCCATTCTTTGCCGATATGTTCTTCAAAGGCCAGAAAGTCGATCCAGATAGTGAAGGTAAAGACCCATACAACGGGATGGTTTTTGTTATCTATAAAAACTTCCTTGAGTTTTGTATGAAGCGTGCGTGGTTAACCATGTTTGTGTTGGTCATTGGTTTAGGCGCGAGCGTTTATGGTTTTGGCTTCGTAAAACAAGCCTTCTTCCCATCTTCGACTACGCCAATGTTCCAAGTGGATGTTTGGATGCCGGAAGGTACCGATATTCGTGCGACCAACACTAAGCTTAAAGTGCTTGAAGGTTGGTTAGCAGAGCAGGACGAAGTTGAGCACATCACGACAACGGCGGGTAAAGGCTTACAACGTTTCATGCTGACTTATGCGCCAGAGAAAAGTTATAGCGCATACGGTGAGATAACGGTTCGTGTGAAGAGTTATGAAGTACTTGAAGGTTTGATGTTACGCTTTCGTGAGCATGTAAACGGCCAGTTCCCTGAAATTAATTACAAACTTAAGCAGATCGAATTAGGTCCTGGTGGCGGTGCTAAAATTGAAGCGCGAATTGTGGGTTCTGATCCAACGGTTTTACGTTCAATCGCAGCTCAAGTTATGGACATCATGCGTGCTGACAATGGGTCGTTTAACGTTCGTCACGATTGGCGTGAAAGAACTAAGGTACTCGAGCCTCAGTTCAACGAAAGCCAAGCGCGTCGTTATGGTATTACCAAATCTGACGTTGATGATTTCCTAGCGATGTCTTTCTCTGGTAAGTCGATTGGTGTGTATCGTGATGGTACTACGCTGATGCCTATTGTGGCTCGTTTACCTGAAGATGAGCGAATTGATATTCGCAACATCGAAGGTATGAAGATTTGGAGCCCGGCATTAAGTGAATACATCCCACTACAACAAGTAACACTAGGCTACGAATTGGAATGGGAAGATCCACTGATCATCCGTAAGAACCGTAAGCGTATGCTGACGGTAATGGCGGATCCTGACCTACTGGGTGAAGAGACAGCATCAACTTTACAAAAACGCTTACAGCCACAAATAGAAGCGATTGAGATGCCACCGGGTTATTCATTGGAATGGGGTGGTGAATACGAGTCGTCAGCTGACGCTCAAGCGTCACTGTTCACAACTATGCCGTTAGGCTACTTGTTCATGTTCTTAATCACGGTGTTCTTGTTTAATTCGGTGAAAGAGCCTCTGATTGTTTGGTTAACGGTACCACTCGCCTTGATAGGGGTAACGACAGGCTTGCTAGCCTTGAATACACCGTTCGGTTTTATGGCGCTTCTGGGCTTCTTGAGTTTGTCTGGAATGCTTCTGAAGAACGGTATCGTACTGCTTGATCAAATTGAGATTGAGATGAAGTCAGGTAAAGACCCATATATAGCGGTTGTTGATGCGGCATTGAGTCGTGTACGTCCTGTATGTATGGCGGCTATCACAACGATTCTCGGTATGATTCCATTGTTACCGGATATCTTCTTCAAGCCAATGGCGGTAACCATCATGTTTGGTTTGGGCTTCGCCACCGTACTGACGCTAATCGTGGTACCTGTGCTGTATCGTCTATTCCATAAAATTGAAGTCTCGTAAGACGAGTGAGTCTTTGAATTAATGCCCCTGTTTAGGGGCATTATCATTTCTGAGTGATTTAAAATAGGTAGCAATAACATGGAAACAAACACTGAAGGTAGAACGTGTGCATGGGCACTGATGCACGAACTGGAAAGGGAGTACCACGACGCAGAGTGGGGCGTACCGGTTTATGATGACCAAGTTTTGTTTGAGTTCATTACCTTAGAAGGGGCACAAGCAGGCCTTAGCTGGATTACGATCCTTAAAAAGCGCGAAGGCTATCGTGCTGCCTTTGATAATTACGATCTAAACAAGTTAGCCGAATTGAATGAAGACAATGTGCCACACGTCATAGAGAACTTTGATGTGGTTAAGCATAAAGGCAAGATTGCCTCTGTGTATAACAACGCTCGAGCAACGCTTGAACTGCAGAAAGAGTTTGGTTCTCTTTCAAACGCCTTATGGCAATTTGTCGATAACAAGGTGATCGAAAACCACTGGATTGAGATGACTCAAGTTCCAGGTTCTACCGAGCAATCCAAAGCGATGAGTAAGTTTTTGAAGAAGAGAGGCTTTAAGTTTGTTGGGGAAACAATCTGTTACGCGTTAATGAATGCGCTTGCCAAGGTATGGTTTAATTGCTTTTTGCACTGCGATAATAAGGGGTATAGGAGATATACCCCTTGAAGTTATTAATAAAAAGGGAGAAAGGAGTTAGCTAGCCGCCTGCAAGTCGACAACAACAATCTAAATCGTGGTCATTGACGACACCTGTAGCTTGTAAAAAAGCATATATAGTTGTTGATCCAAGGAACTTGAAACCTATCTGTTTTAAATCTTTCGCTACTGTATCAGATAGTGGTGTTGTAGCTGGTGACATTTCATGTCCATTTCTAGTGTCTAATGACTGGCCGTCAACATAACCCCATATAAAATTACTAAAACTACCGTGTTGATTTTGTATATCAAGGAAGCGCTGCGCATTGTTAATAGCGGCCTCAATTTTGGCACGATTACGAATTATCCCAGTGTTGTTCATTAGTTCATCGACTTTTACATAGTCGAATTTTGATACTATTTGAGGGTCGAAGTTAGAGAAAGCATTTCGATAGCCTTCCCGCCTCTTTAGAATAGTGTACCAGCTCAATCCTGCTTGAGCGGACTCCAATATTAGAAACTCGAAAAAAACCGTATCGTCATATACTGGAACTCCCCACTCTTTATCATGATATTCGACATAATCAGGCTTTGATGTATCAACCCATTTGCACCTAGTACACATTAATTCCTTCCTTGTTTGATTGGAAATAGATACAACTCAATCTTTCTAAAGTTACCTTTAATCTCCTTAGTATTGCAAGGTATCAGTGTTTGTTGCATCAATAAACAAGCCTCAGCTTTTCAAAATTTTATTTACCGTGGTGAGGGGTTGCACACAATGGGAGAACCTCTCGAGTATAAGGGGGGGAAGAACGAGAATCAGTTGATTTGAGAATCGTCACGATAACAACGTTTTATCAACCAGTTGCCGTATATAGTTTAGGATGTGCCGATATTTATCCTCTCAAAAAACAAGTTAAATAGGTTGGTAAAGGTTAGCTCTCGTAAGAGGGCGACCAGATTTTCAATTTTTTATAACACTATAGATAGCCCAAAATAATATAAAGGTTTGAAAGTATGATTGTTTGTGCCAGTGATTTTGTTAATCCTTTTGAAGCTAAAGAGAAGGCGTTAAGCATCGAAGAAGTAGGAAAACTTAAGCGATATTGGTATCGCGAAGCGGCAGCCTTAAAGCATGGTTATGATGATAGTTACCAAGACATTCTTAATAAAATTTCTCAGTTAGAAGAGCTAAGCCCTGAGTTTGTATCTAACTTTATTCTGTCTACAGATATGTTTAATTCATTATGAAACAAGGTGTGATTTTACTTGCTGTTGCTGCTCTTTCTGGATGTACTACCGTAAGCCAAACTTATGAAGGGTTAGGGTTAGATACCACAAGTAGCTTCTCGAAGCCGAGTGAAGGCAAAGCCGGCGTCTATGTCTATCAATATAAGACGGGAATCTTTGGTTCATACGCTGATGTGGATTTTGAGCTAAAGCAGGGTAATCGTACCGTAAAAGAAATCGCATTAAATACGGGGGAATATGGTTATTTCGAAGTTGATCCTGGTGGTTATAGCTACAAATTTAACGGTGGTTTATTCCCACAATTCGCCGATGTGAAGTTTCTACCCAATGAAAACCATTTCTTTCGTGGTTCCATCCTACAAGGCGCTGATTTTATTATATTCGATACGAATCAGAACGAGATTAACCAAGCTAAGTTTAACATTATGCGAGGTCGATACGAGTTAAACACTATCGACTAACTAGTGTAAGGGTTGCTTAAACGGCAACCCTTTTTTGCGCCTTACATTAGCTTTGTCGAATGAAATTCAACTTAATGCTTCTGATATGAATCTATTATCGATTTAGTTCGCGGCAGAAACTCAATCTACCTGACTTTGAGAAACACTTATTTGAACAATGGAGCTAGATAATAACCGTTACAACCCCTACCCCAGATTGTTGAGAAACGATTTCTCGATTGGCTACCGAGCCCCCTTGCTATCTGATGGTGCTTTTCGTCTTCGGTATGTTATGAGAGTAAATTTCGTAGCTCACTTTCTGAATAAGCGCTGAGATTTACACTCTAATGTTATGTGCCATTACCGAAGCTACAAACAACTAGGTGAAGCTCTGGAGTAGCGAAGTGAGAAGAGCAAGCATTTAGTAAGAGATGGTTAATAAGATTAAGAAACCAATAATTTGTTTTTTATAGGTGCGCGTATGGCTCTCATACTCAGAGGGTTTGGGGGGGAACCCCTTTGGATCGACAGGCTGGATTATTGTAAATAAAGGTCGCAAGAGACGCTATCAGGTTGTGTTTATCTTATAGCTTTGGTTGAGGCGGAGCCATAACACCTTGTGAACGGATTATGTATTCACTCACAATAGATAGTGATCTGTTGTGTACTGTATACGTGGTGCTATTTAATCCATACGGCTAAGAACAACAACCAAGTCGGTAGCATATTAGCTGTGAACTGGCTGTGCCAGTGAGATTGTTTCACTAGCATTTTTTTACGCTGAAAAAGGGAAAACCATTATAACAAATATCAGATCGACACCAATAACAGTTAGGTTGATAGCTCATAAGTTAACTCTTATAAGCCATACTTAAAGCCTACCTAAAAGATGGCTCATAAACCCCATTGGCACTTATGAGCCACTCTGTTATTGTAAGCCCAACTTATGAGCCATTTCGGAGAGAAAATCATGGCAACTGTAGCTTATTACCGTGTATCAACGGACGAGCAGACTATCGAATCACAACGTCACGCTATCGAATCAGTCTACAACGTTGAGCGTAGCTTTACTGATGAAGGTGTCAGCGGGACTGTTGCAGCGATGGAACGTGAAGGGTTCGCGGCTTGTATCAACTATCTGCGAGAGGGCGACACCTTTGTCGTGTGGGACATTGACCGTTTAGGCCGTGATTCGATTGATGTGCAAATTAACGTGAAGGAGCTGAAAGAACGAGGCGTCAACATCATCATTCAAACAATGGGTATTGATTTGACAACGGAGGCAGGAGAACTACTTGTAGTTATCTTGTCAAAAGTCGCCGAGATGGAACGAAAGAAAATCCTAGCCCGCACTAAAGCAGGTCGTGAAGCTGCGATCAAAGCAGGTAAGCACATGGGGGCACCTATTAAGTTCACGCCTAAAATGGTGATGGAGCAGCGCGACAATGGTTTGTCTATCAAAGCAACGGCTGTTGTATTGGGTTGCAGTGAAGCCACCGTAAAACGATTACAGAAAGAAGCCAAGGCACAAGAGGTATCGGAATGATGGTACTAACGAATAAGGTTTCTCTACATGGTGTTACAACAACACCAAGCAAGATACATGCACTACATTCTTAAACATTCAACTATAATAAGCATCATTAAATTGGCGGTTGGTAAAGTACGACAACATGAAAGTAGGACAACAGGTTAGCCGTGATGATTTCTGGTATCGAGTAGAGCGCAAAGGCGAAAGATTCGAAATGGTAGCCGACACCAAGCCGAGCAACTGGGCAGGGATTTCGGTATTTATTATGCTGAACCCGTTTGCAGTTGGTTTGCTGGTATCGGTAGAACGCATGCGGCAGCGAAACGAAACAAGCGCAGGAGATAGGCTAAGAGCACTGATATTGAATGACCTAATAGAACAAGCGGAGAACACGCCGTTATGAGTTGGCGAAAAAGTTAGTAATTGCAAAACAGTAAGCCCATTTCAGAGCAGAAATTTGAATTAGAAGCGCGAGAATCCATCGCGGCTATGCTGAAGCTGTTAGGATTAAAATGATCAAGACTATGTGATAAGGAACTGACAATTGGTAGCGTTTTTTTATGCACTACGGCGAAAGTGTTTGTTGAAATATCACACTTTCAATATTTAGTGATTGCCAAATTTTATTGATAGTTTGATTATTAGTACTTGTCCTAGTGGTGTTTGAGCTAACACGGAAGCTACCGCAGCGGCATAGAGGGGAACCCCCATACAATTTGATTGAACTCATAAAGGCGAGTTATCACAGCGGTTGTCTGCTGATGATACTCGCTTTTTTTATACCTATGTAAATTAGTAATTACTAATAAAAGAAGAGCTAATTAAAATGATTCTATATGAGACTACTACTGACAATTTGATGCACTCAAGCAGACAGTTAGGCGTCAGTGCTAAAGAAGCTGTGGATCTGGTATTCCAAGTACCAAATGTTCACCTGTTGCTAAAATCACTCGTGGAGAGAAAGCAGAATGACAAACGAAACAACAACTAATACTGCTTTGCCTATAAATCTGGATTTCCGATATTCCAGATACCACCCAATGGCATTGGCTTATGACCCGTCTATTAATGGAGTAGCTTATAAACTGTGGTCATCTATGTGGTTTGAGTACAGAAACTACGTATTCTTGAGCAAGACCAACCCACTATGGGAAATAGATGTCTATTACCGTAGTCAAGCAAGCTTATGTGAGTTTCTAGGCATCAATGATAAAACCCTACGGAAGTATGCGCAGCATCTACGGTCTATTGGTTGGTTGCGTTATATCAACACACTAGGCACTAACTACTGGTTTCCGCTCAGTCCTGCTGACTCTCACAACCCTGTCATTAACGCAATGATTGATGCTTATGAGGTGTGGATTAAAGCAGGACGTAAAAGCTACAAGCCTAATATGTCTCTCAAAGTGGCGTTGAAAGCCCCTAAGCCACCAGCATCTGAAAAAGCCATTAACGCTGAAGTTAAGGTTATCAATTGGCGACCTGTTGCCCGTTTTCTGATGGAAGAGTACGGGGTAGAGATACTACATGTAGACCATGAGCAATCTTACATCGTTATCGACTCTGACCTTGCAGCTGTTATCAGTGACAAAGATAGAGACTTCATTCTTGACCGCTATTCCGCCCTACTTATAGGCCTAACTGAGTATAACGCGGAGAAGGTGGATTGTGTGGAGGGAGTGGCTCTTCCTGTGGTGAGCGTTAGCGGAAAGGCTACCAGCCTTGAAGCTATAAGTTATTGTTTATATTAGTATTCTATTACTTATATGGCTATTTCTTACCGTCATGTCAGTAAAATTTACCGTTTACTTTGTTTAGGAGTTAAAGCATGAATAATAAAGCCTTTTCACCCGTTAATAATTTGGTTAGTGCGTATGGTCGTAAATGGAATTTACCTTATTTAGTGCTGCATGATGCTTCTACAGTGGTACTAGGCACTTCTAATCCAGAGTTGCTAGAACCTCTGAACAAACGTGTGGCTAGCTTTGGTTACGCAGTTATTAGTGAGTTCAAAGCAGGTTATAAGGAAGCAAAAGCCACCTTTGATAAATCTGTTAGCAATGAATCAAATTTAGACGGTTTGTATCCACTGGAAATAGCGTCAGCTCACGGTGTGCTATTCAGTTGCGAAGACAACCAACCAATGCAGGGTATGAAGAGAGATTTTACCTATTATGACCCGACTAACAAAGACAGTACGGCTATGGTGTTGGTGCTGCGTGACTACTATGCGGAGCAGGAATTGCTCTCTCAAAACATTACGTGTGATTTTCTCATAACGAATTACAAGCAGCGATATTTTGAAACCTTCAATAATTCCGTGTTACCAATCAGCCGTATTTTTGACATGACGACACATTTTGAATCATTCCATGATGTGCCTGTTAGTAACCCAGAGCATGGAGCACCTTTTTAATGGCTGAAAATACGTATGGGAGCGATTCAGAGCGTCTGTTTCATTTAGATATGTTTAGCCTTGCTTTTATCCATAACAAGCTACTTAGGACACCACAGACAAAGGAAGTGATAGTTTTCAGAGACCGTAACTATGAGTCTTTCGGGACTATGGGTGATTTCTGGCATAGAGAGTCGAGAACCATTATTGAGTTCAAAATTACAGCTATGAATTTCCAACAATCACAAATGGATTCATACCTAGCAGAGCAGAATAGCAGGATTAAAAACAAGTTCCTAAAAATCAAACTGTGCAGTTGGTCTAACTCAGCGATTAAGTATCTATTGGTGCAACAAGAGTTAGCCCGTTATGGCATTAACTTCCTAGTGATTTTGGGCTTTGAAGCGAAGCTTAGTAAGCAGCAAGAAAATAAATTAACTGAGCTTGGCTTACAGTGGATTTGCCAAAAAGGTGCTGAGTTTTTTATCAATGGTTGCACTGGTCTTTCATGTTGGAAGCCTGAGCAAAGAGTTGGAATTGATGGCATTTTGGTTTAATTGACCGCTTACCTTAAACCGAGAGGTGCAAAATTGGCAAGATCATTGCGGCAAGCTTTAGGGGGGCAAATGGAAGTTGATTTAGATAGTGACATTATGAAATTAGGTGGTACGTGCAAGACTTGCTTTGCTCAAGGCTACCGCGGAAAACAATCGCGGATTCGATACAAAGCTAAACCATGTGCTTGTGTGCGTTGTCGCATTCGTATTAACCAAGAATACTACATTAACAATAAGGAAGTTCAATTATGAGTTTAGTGGGACGTAGCGAAAACGGTCATTTTTCAGCAGGTAATAAAATTGCAAAAGGTCGTCCATTGGGGGCTAAAAATCAACTGACTAATATCATGAAAGCAATGACGGATAAAGGGTATACAGCGGGGCAGGCTTTGGTCAACATTGCCAGTAACACGGATGACGAGTATTCAGCGGAGTTAATAGCGAAAGCTGATAGCAAACTGCTAGATGCTGTCGTCAAGTTAGCACCAAGTGAAACACCGGAGCCAGTTGATTTAATGTCACCTTCAGAGCTAGATAATCGTATAGCTGAGTTACTTACTATCGCACTACCTAACGAAGATTTTTTGGTCGTGCCTAAAGCTGAGTTCATGTGCTGGAAAGCTGCAATCAACGGTTAGATTTTCTCTTGACGGCTGTTGGTATGTTGAAGTAATGAAAAATTAGGAAATTCGGGCAGCCTTTTATAGTTGCCCTTTTCTTTTAAGAGTAGGGGTTAGTAGTTAATAGCAGTAAGAGTTCAAATACAGACCACTAATCAAGCTGTATTTGAACTGGGGTAGTCTGTTCTTATACTGGTAGCCAAACCTTGCCAGTGTGCTTTGATTTGTGATGGTAGGGGCGAATAGCTGCATGGTAAATCTTTGACTCGTTCTTAGCTGTTATGACTTCAAAAGTCACCATGCCTGTTGTGTCCATGTGCAGCGTGAAGCGTTTTAGTTGAGTAAGTAGCAAAGCTAGGCGACTACGGGCTGTTATAGTTTCCGTGGTGTTTCCTTCTTTGAATGCTATTGCCACAAGAGCAGACCTCTCTTTAATAGCTGCTTTGCTTAGATTGTAGGGAGCTAGTGTTTCTTTTAGGGCAGTGATCTGGCTTTGCAGTTCAGCACCTTCAAGGTTTTTATTGTTTAGCTGTGTTGCAATCACACCACTAAAATCGTTTTCCAGCAATGGGGCTAGTCGTGCAATCTGTTCTTTAATAATTTGTAGTTTGGTTTCAAGTGGTGCGAGTTGACGCATCTCAGGTACTGCATTTGCTGACACTGGAGAATAGGCAGCAGTCAGCCACACTTCTTTTAACCAATCTTGCAAGAATCGTAGGCTAATTGGCTTGCTTGTACAAAGCCCTTTCTCACGGGAAGAACAGATAAGGTAATGCAAGTGCTGTTGTTGTTTTAGACGCACAGAGCCACCGCAGCAGCCACAAGCAGCGATTGATTTGATAACGTTTAGGTGTGAGCCTGACGTTGCATGTTTCTGTGTTTTAGAGCGGCTTTGCATAGCAGCTTGCACTGAATAAAAGTAATCGGCTGAGAACAGAGCAGGATAATAATTTTCTAGCCTGTCACCTGTTAGGGCATCGACTCTTTTCCCATCTTCGTTGTAACGCTTGCGACCTTCATACACTCCAATAACGGCTTGGTTACGTAGAATGCTTGCTACTGTAGCGTCAGACCATGCTTTGCCCTTAGGGCTCACTAACCCCTCACTGTTAAGCATTTTTGCGATGGTTGGCGATCCGATACCGTCTAGAGCATGAGCAAAGACTCGTTGCACTAAATCCACGTTGTTGTTTAAGTCAAAGCTTTTTCGGTCTTCGCTGACAGTGAGCCAGAAAGGACAATTCTTAGTTTTCTTAGCATCTGGGTTCGTTCTTCTGTTTTGCCATGCTGCCTGCAATCGCTTTGATTTTATTTCAGACTCTTCATTGGCTCGTTGCATGATTAATAAGGCTGTGATGTAGTCAATCATACTCATGCCCTTTTTGTAGACATGGTTGTCTTGCAAAGTGACCACTATTACATCTGCCTGCGCTAAGTGAATTAGTTGTTGAATAGCGTTATCTATGTTATCCCGGGAAAGGCGGTCTAATGACTCAACCAGTAGATAACATGGTGTATCTACTTTGCCTTCGTTCACGGCTAACAAGAATTTACCTAGCCCTGCATCATCTTTGGAGTTGTTAGAGCGAAAAGCTGATACACCCAAATCTTCAAACGTCTGATCGCTCAGTGTTAACTTATTCGTGGTGCAATAGGATTCAGCAGCCATTGTTTGACGGCGTATTGAGTCGCCTTTCTTCTGCGCTGAAAATGAGAACCTTTTATAACTATGTGCAAGCATTCTTTACTCAATCCGAGGTTGGAAAGGTAGGATTATAAATCCATAACCATTTGTTAGCAAAGTCTTTGATGCAAGCGACAGGTATGGTTAATGACCATTTAGAAGGTTGCCCACATAAATAAAGGTGTTATTTCTCGACGCGAAATAATTGTGTGTAAATTGAAAAATTCACTGGTCATTTATAAACTTTTCAATATTATATGCGACCAAATTCAAATGTAGACAACGATAGTGAATCAACAAAACTACCAAATATGTGATGCTAACTATGATCCCTTGCTTAGGCAGTTTATGCGTGAGGATGGCCACGTAGAAACTATCGCGCCGCTAGAAGGTAAAGTGTTCCTATTCTTGCTTGAAAATACAGGCGAATGCATTGAGCGAGGCCTGATCTTTGATAGATGTTGGGGGGATGTGATTGTCTCTGAGCAAGCGTTGACCAACGTGATATCTAAGCTTAGAAAAACACTGAACAGAGTGACTTGTGGTTGCGCCACGATTCGTACCGTCAGTAAAATGGGGTATTCTCTGGAGATAGAGGAATCATCTCAACCTCAAAATACAGAGCCTAAAGCGACAGTCCCTGAGGCGGATTTAATATCAGAGTCTCCTCAAACGATAGGATTATCGCAAGCCGAACTTAACCCATCATCAATAACGACAAATCAAACACAAACCTCAGGCGAGTCACCTGAGAAAAAGCCGCAAGATGAGCAGGCTCATGTTATGCCTGCATCAGTAACACAAAGCGTTGAAGGCGACATGGAAATGCCATTGTCCACAGTTAGCCCGAGAGGTTCAGTCAACGCGGTACCACCTAGCTTTAAGCTTTTTGTTCATCGTCATTTAGCCTGCGTGGGCTACTTTTTGGCCTTTACCTGTGTGTTAATCTCTTTGTTTAATATATTTCAGGCTTACTATCAGCCATTGCCATACTTTGTTGATAAAAGTGAGTATCACGACAGCTTCGTAGATGAAACTAATCACTACTTTTTCCATATTGTTCGCAATGAAGCCTACTCGTTGCCTGCGATCACTGAGAGACTGATACAAGTTATACCTAGCCACTGTAATGTTGATGTTTTTGTTCGCATTTATCCATCTGTCAACCAACCTGAAAATGATGCTTTGTATATGCTAATTGAGAGAAAGGATGGCGAAGCTCTTAATTACTTGTCATCTATTTTTGAAGTTGAGTCATCTTTTGATTCGTTTGTGAATTACATGGCTCAAAGGAGTTACTTTTGCGAATAATTGGTTTGCTATTGGTATTAGCACTCACAGCTGCAAGTTTCATGATTGATAGAAACGTATTAGCGGGCACTCGTTGGCACTGTAAAACTATCAAAACGGGCTTTATGACGCAGGCATTTCAACCTTATCAATCGTTGTATGAACGTATGACTTTTACCTTCCAATCAGACAATACGTTTATGATTGCAGAGGCGGTAAAGATTGAAAGGAAGGATGGTCAGGTGAGTAAATTGGAGCACCACTCCTCAGGTCGTTATTCGTTAGAAGATGGCGAGTTGTCTATCTCTATCATTGATTATTCGCCGACAACTGAAACTGATGATCCTGTTATTAATCGAGAGTATAGCTCGTATAAGGGGCTGAATATTGATTACTCAGTTGTTGTCACCGATGACTCACTCTATTTATTTAATAAAAATCGTTTCGAAATTTTTAATTGGGTATGTTTTAAGGTTCAGAAGTAGTCATATAACTTCTACACCAAGAGCTTACCGAACTAAAAAAGGCAGGTTGTCCCTGCCTTTTTGTGGAAACTTGTTTATTGTTTTACTTAAACCAGAGCGTTGTAACGATCTAGTCCAGCTTCTAGATCCGCAATCAGATCATCGACGTCTTCTAAGCCGATATGAACGCGTATCAAGGTTCCTTCGAAGTTAGGGTTCGCTACCGTTCTCAAGCTATTAAAGCTGCTCGGTTCGTTCGCTAGAATCAAACTTTCAAATCCACCCCATGAGTAACCCATACTAAAGTGCGTCATACCATCAAGCAGAGCAGTCGTTGCTTTTGTGTTTGAGTTCTTAAGAACGAAAGAGAACAAACCATTACCGCCAGTGAAGTCTCGTTTGAAGAATTCATGACCGGGACAAGACTCAAGGGCAGGGTGACGAACATGGTCAACCTCAGGGCGTGTTTCTAACCACTTTGCTACTTTTAGGCTGCTTTCAGCATGTTGGCGAAGTCGAACGTCAAGAGTGCGAATACCGCGAAGAGCAAGATAAGCGTCATCTGGAGATACGCACTGTCCCATCAAGTAACTCTGCTCTCTCAGTTGATCCCAACATTTTTCGTTGGCTACTGCCGTTCCTAGCATCACATCAGAGTGACCAACAATGTATTTAGTCGCCGCTTGAATTGAGATGTCGACGCCAAAATCGAACGGTGAGAAGTTAACACCAGCCGCCCACGTGTTATCGAGCATTACAATGATGTCATGTTCATGGGCAATACGTGCGAGTGTTGGGATGTCTTGAACTTCCATGGTGACTGAACCCGGAGATTCAGTAAATAGAACCTTAGTATTTGGCTTAATAAGGTCTTGGATACCTTCACCGATCGTTGGCTCGTAGTAAGTGGTCTCTACACCCATCTTTTTCATTATGGTGTCACAGAAATCACGAGTGGGTTCATAACAGGTATCGACCATCAGAATATGGTCACCTGTTTCAACAAAAGAGAGGATGGCATTAGAGATGGCTGCCGTACCACAAGGGTAAAGTGCGCAACCTGCACCACCTTCAACTTCAACCATTGCATCTTGAAATGCGAAATGAGTCGTGGTGCCACGGCGTCCGTAGAAAAGTGTCTTGTTAGCGCGGTTAATGGTCGCTTTGCGTTTCTCTTCTACTGTGTTGAACACGACAGTTGAAGCGCGTTGTACTGGTGGGTTAACGACACCATTAGTCCACTTCTTATCACGACCTGCAGTGATCAGTTTAGTGGTTTTGTTCTCGGACATGCTGTGAATTCCTTATCAATCGGTTATGTCCTATTTAAAACATGCCAATAGCCTTCAAAGCAAGAGCAGAGCGGGAGTTTTTGCGCTTTTCTTTCGCTTTTTAACCTTCCACGTCGTTTATCGTGAAAGGTTTAAAATCCGATAGTCGGCGAGTGATGGATGAGCCGCGGTGGACGCATTGATGGAATTAAAGCAGCGGGTTGAATAAGTAAAACAACCTTTCGAAGAAGCGGTTGCGTAAATTTCTCTGCTCCCATTGCTCCAATTCCACTGGATGAGATGATTCAATATAGGATTGCTGCAAATCAAACAGTTGCTTGGTGAAGTGCACATCATCAACGGCTAGCGTTACTTCGAAGTTAAGCCATAGGCTGCGCATGTCGATATTGACCGTTCCGATTAAGCAAAACTCTTCATCAATCACTACCGATTTGGTGTGAAGAAGCCCGCCGTAAAACTCATATATCTTCACACCGGCTTCAAGCAGTTCGGTATAGAAGGCGCGAGAAGCCCATTTAACCATCAATGAATCGTTGTTATGTGGAATGATTAATTCTACGCTGACACCACGTTGTGCCGTCATTTTGAGCGTTTCTAATAAGTCGGCACTCGGTACAAAGTAGGGTGTTGTAATACGAATAGAATGGTTTGCTTGATTAATCGCAATAGTAAGAACTTGTAGAATCAAATACTCCGGCATGCCCGGTCCAGATGGCACTACTTGAACTGGATGGTGCGTCATTATTTCTTCAACCGGACACTCTGGTAAATCAGGAAGAATGCGTTCACCTGTTTCCACTTCCCAATCCCAACCATGAATTGCTGACAACACGTTAACGGTTGGTCCAGTGACGCGAACCATGACATCAATCCATTGGCCGACCCCTGAGCTCTGTTTGAAATGAGCTGGATCTACCATATTCATTGACCCGGTATAGGCGATGGACTCATCAATCACGATGATCTTCCGGTGCTGCCTTAGATCTAAACGGCGTAAGAAAATACGCCAAGGACTAACCTCTAATGCTTGGACAACGTGAACGCCAGCGTCTTTCATCATTGAACGCCAGTGACTTTTGAAAAAACGCGGGCTACCTGCAGAATCGAGTAAAACTTTAACATCGACACCACGTTTTGCAGCTCGAATAAGTGCGGAAGCAACGGAATCAGTTAAGCCGCCGGGGTGCCAAATATAGAAAACCATTTTGATACTAGTCTGGGCGTTTTCTATATCTTCGATAATTGCGTGTAGGATTTCATTAGGAGAAGCTTGCAGTGAAAGTGTGTTTCCGCTGAGAGCTGGAATGCCCATCCGATTGTTACAAAGCTCATCAATTTTGTGGATAGGAGAGCCGACTTTACCTGGAAGGTGGACTTGGCAATCATTTAATTGGCGGAACCAATCACCAAAAGGCGTAAACATGCGATGTGCACGCTCAGCCCTCTTTCTACCGAGATTTAGCTCTCCGAAAAGGAAGTAACAAGCGACGCCAACAATAGGGATTATGTAGATAACCATCAACCATGCGAGAGAAACGCTGACAGAGCGTCGTTTTAGTACGACACGAAAAGTCACACCGGCGACAAGGACCCAGTATAAAGCGACAGAAGCTAAAGTTAAAAAATGGTAGAGCTTTTCCACATTGAATACTCGAAAAAAGAGACACTTAGATAGTAATGCTATTTTACGGATATGGGAATTTAAGGAATCAACTATTTACAAAATAGAGCAAAAGCTGTAAACAGGTTAAAGTTGTTAAGTTTTAGTTAACTTAAGACGAATGCAATTGTTTTGTATGAAAAACCGGCATTTAACCATAAAGATTTACATTGATAACGAAATATATACGGTTCGGGCTTCCAATTGTATTCTTAAACTGGTTTACTTGCTAGATAACGAGCGTCAATCAAATCTTTTAATGGTGTAAATTATTATATACACCTTATCTTTTAATGACGCCACACAAAGCAAAATACAACATCACATAACACAAAAGTTTGGAGTAAACGTGGCTACTAGTAATACAACCACTACACCCCGCGATACCTGGGGTTCGAAATTAGGATTCGTAATGGCTGCAGCAGGTTCTGCTGTTGGCTTAGGTAACATCTGGAAATTCCCATACACAGCAGGTGAAAGTGGCGGCGGTGCATTCGTTGCAATTTATCTGTTTTTTGTAATCTTCATCGGTTTTAGTGTGATGCTAACTGAATTTGCGATTGGCCGTCATACGCAAAAATCAGCAGTAGGTGCATTTAAATCAACTGACCGTCGCTGGACGTTCGCTGGTGTTATTGGCGTAGTCAGTGGTTTACTTATCATGGGTTTCTACCCTGTAGTAGGTGGCTGGTCTATCGCATACATCGGTAAAATTGCTGGTGGTCTACTAGACGCACCTGAAGCAATTGGCGACAGCTTCGGTGGCTTTATCTCAAACCCAGTTCAGCCACTAATGTGGATGGGCCTATACCTACTACTTAACGTTGTCATCGTTATGAAGGGTATTTCTGGCGGTATTGAGAAAGCGGGTAAGATTCTGATGCCACTTCTTTTCATCATCCTTATCGTGGTATCAATCAAAGGCCTAATGCTTCCGGGCGCGATGGCTGGTCTTGAATTCCTATTCAGCCCTGACTTCTCTAAAGTAGACAGCGGTGTAATCCTAGCTGCACTAGGTCAAGCATTCTTCTCACTATCTCTTGGTATGGGTTGTATGTTGACTTACGGTTCTTACCTTAAGAAGAAAGAGAACCTAGTTCAAACTACAGCTATGGTTACGGCGATGGATACAGGCGTTGCTATCCTAGCTGGTGTTGCAATGTTCCCTGCAATGTTCGCATTCGGTATGGAGCCTGCAGCAGGTCCTGGTCTAGTATTCGTTGTTGTTCCTCAGCTATTCGCTGAAATGGGCGGCGTAGTTGGTCTTCTATTTGCTCTTATGTTCTTCGTTGGTCTAAGTGTTGCGGCACTGACTTCTTCAGTATCTCTACTTGAAGTTGTTGTTTCGTACCTAATCGATGAGAAAGGCATGAAGCGTGTAACAGCTGTACTGTCTGCAAGTGTCGTAATGGCGATTCTATGTATCTTCGCTTCTCTATCTCTTGGTGGCTTTGGTCCAACGCTGTTTGGTACTGGTGCATTCGATATCTTCGACCTACTAACGGATAAGATCTTCCTAGCAGTTGGCGGTATGTTGGTATGTATCTTCGCTGGTTGGAGACTGAACCGTGCTGACCTAGAGAAAGAAATCACTAACGACGGTGAAGTATCTTTCCCTCTATTCGGTCTATGGTACACACTCGTTAAGTACATCATCCCAGTAGCTATCGCTATCGTAGCGTTCATGGGTATCTCTTCTGGCTTCGACAGCGGTAAAGGTGCAATCATGCTACTAGGTATTGGTATCATTGCCGGTTCTGCGCTTATCTCTAAGAAGCTATAATTCTTAGAAAATCTAATCGCAAACTAAAGTTAATTGATAAGCGGGAGCCATTGGCTCCCGTTTTTTTATGCGATGCACTTATTGTTTTTCGAGAAATAAAAACATCGTCCCCTAAAGTTATCCGTGTGGTGGCCGATATATTTTTCGGTAAGGCTATATCGGCCTGTATTTATTTTAGGTAGGTGTTCTGTGAAATTGTCAGTGAGAAAAAAACTATATTTGGGTTTTGGATCTATATTGGCGGTGCTTGTCACGTTAGTAGGGATTGTATCGATAGAAGTGATTGGGGCTCACGAGAGCTCTGATGAAATTAGACTGGATGATGTTCCAGGAACTGTTACCTACCTTATATTGATCGATGAAGCTGGTGATGTTTACCGTGATGCTTTGGGTGCGGTTGTTCAGGGCGGTAATGCGCTCAATGATTATCGAGCTAACAAGACTCAATTTTCTCAAGCAATTGAAGAAGCAAAGCGTTTAGAGAGTAAAGGCTCAGAGGACCATCGTCGTGTTCAGCGAATTGAAGAGCTAATGGGGCGCTTTACTCAAGAGTTTGAATCGAAGCTCGTACCTATGCTTAATGACGAAACTGCATTGTTATCAAATATCCAGCAGCTTCGCTCTTTGTATGAGAGTAATCTTATCCCGATTGAAAATTTGCTTGATCAAGCATCTGAAAGTGAGATTGCTGATACGGAGCGAGCTCTGCTAACACTAACGGATTCGTTTATTACAATCGAACGCACGATTATGGTGTTGACTGCGGTTGCGATTGTGTTTGGCTGTGTAATTGCGGTTGTATTGTCTAGCTCTATTACCAACCGTTTGACTCGTGTTGAACAAGTTGCACGTCGCGTAGCAAATGGTGACCTGACGGCTGGAGATATTGTTGATGATTCTGGTGATGAATTGGCTGACCTTGCTCAATCGATCAACCAGATGCAAAAGTCATTGGTCGATCTCCTCGGTTCTATCTCATCAGTGACTACCCAAGTTCAATCCGTTACTGGTGAGCTATCATCAATTAGCCACGACATCGTATCTGGCGCCTCTGCTCAAGCAGATAAAGCGACATTGATTGCGACTGCAGCAGAAGAACTAAGCTTAACCATTTCTGAAGTAGCGCAACAAGGTACTTCTACTTATGAAGAAGCACGCCGCTCAGAAACGTCTGCAGAAGACGGTCGTAAAGTGATCGTGGAGATGGTTGCGAGCATCCAACAAGTGTCTACTCAAATGAGCGATATGTCGTTACAAATGAACACGCTGGGTTCACATGGCGAGCAGATTGGCAGTGTTATCAAGGTAATCGAAGATATCGCAGAACAAACCAACCTCTTGGCTCTGAACGCAGCTATTGAAGCTGCGCGTGCTGGTGAGTTCGGTCGTGGTTTTGCCGTGGTAGCTGATGAAGTACGAGCGCTAGCGGAGAGAACGACTAAAGCAACACAAGAAGTGTCTGGTATCATCCAATCTATTCAATCTGGTACTCAAGAAGCGGTGACTTACACTCAAGACAACTGTCGTTTAGTTGAAATTGGTGTAGAGCAAAGTACAGGGGCGGTATCGGCTCTAGAAGCAATTGTTAGCGGTGCGGGCAACGTACAAAGCATGGTTAACTCAATTGCGACTGCGGCAGAAGAACAGACAGCGGTGACAAAAGAAATCGCAGCGGATATTACGGCAATCAGTGATATCTCTGAACAGTCATTACAGTTAGCGACTCGCAGCTCTGAGAACACATCAGGTTTGAATGCTAAAGTTGCCGAGCTTGAAGGCTTAGTAGGTAAGTTCAAACTTGCTTAGAGCATAGAGCTTAGAGCTTAGAGCTTAGAGCTTAGAGCTGGATCATAAGTCTAGAACATAAGCTTAGAGCGAATTGATTAAAGACTTCCCAGTAAAAGTTGCCTATTGAAACATAAGCCCAACGATTCAATGTTTATTGAACTCGTTGGGCTTTTTCGTAGCTGGAATCTGGATTCAGACACGGTATACTCCACGTTCTACAATGGAGCTAGCCTTTACATGTTCGACATTCTTCTGAATCACTCTGATTTTTTACTTATAAACAAACATCCAGGCGTCAGCGTCCATAAAGACGATGGTGATACGATGTTATTGCAAGAAGTTGCTAAGGCAATCAATGAGCCGAAGCTATATTTAGTCCATCGTCTCGATAAAATGACGTCAGGAATTCTACTGTTGGCAAAAAATGCCCCGGCAGCGAGTGAGCTTTCACAGTTGTTTGCAAAGCGTGAAGTAGAGAAGTACTACCTTGCGATAGGCTCCAAGAAGCCGAAGAAAAAGCAGGGGCTGATCTCAGGAGATATGGAGCGTTCACGACGCTCAAGCTGGAAGCTGCTGACAACCAAAGAAAACCCAGCGATTACCCAATTTTTATCTGCAACGGCTGAACCCGGTGAGCGTCTACTTTTATGTAAACCCTATACGGGGCGAACTCATCAGATCCGTGTCGCGATGAAGTCCATTGGCTCGGCTATTGTTGGTGATCCTATTTACAATCCATCGAACGAGGCTGACAGAGGCTATCTGCATGCCTTCGCGATTCGATTTACCTATCAATCACAAGCCTACGAATATGTCTGCGATCCAAGAAACCTCGACTCTTTGGGTGAGAAATGGCATCAAGAGATCGTGTCTAATGGTTTAGACAGTTGGCTTGAACCTTGGTCATTAACGTGGCCAAAGCTAAACACTAAGTGAGTGAAATAATGGAAGCATCAGCTTTACCTCTGTTTTTTAGTCATATTGAACAGCAATTGAATGAAGTGCCGAATGAACTACGTCGTATTTTTCACGGGCGTGGCAAGTTTTGGCCCGGCCTAGATCAACTCACTTGTGATTGGGTTGATGGACAGTTATTGGTTAACGTGTTTAAAGAAGTGGACCAAGCGTTCTTATCATCTCTAAAGACTGGATTGGTCGACCTCACTAACAAAGATATCTGGCAAGTAAAACAGGGCACAAGCATTGTGCTGCAACACCGTTATGCTGATGGCGCGCCCTCTGAAGTGTTGTGGGGTCAATTGAACGACTCACCAGTCGTGGTTGAACATGGGCTTAAGTACCAACTAGACATTGGCCGCAATCAGAACTTCGGTCTGTTCCTAGACATGCGTAATGGCCGTCAGTGGGTACAAGATAATGCTAAGGATAAGAACGTTCTTAACCTGTTCGCATACACTTGTGGTTTCTCTGTGGCGGCGATTGCGGGTGGCGCTCGACAATGTATGAACGTAGACATGTCTCGCGGATCACTGAACAAAGGCCGTGATAACCACCGCTTGAATGAGCATGATATGCGCTCGGTGAACTTCCTTGGCTACGATATCTTTAAGTCGTGGGGAAAAATCAAGAAGGGTGGCCCATATGAGCTGGTTATTATCGATCCGCCTTCGTTCCAAAAAGGCAGCTTTGCACTTACTAAAGACTACAAAAAGATCTTACGTCGTTTGCCTGAGCTTCTAACCGAAGGTGGTGAAGTGATTGCTTGTGTTAACTCACCAGCAGTGTCACCAAACTTCTTGATTGAGACGATGGTAGAAGAAGCGCCAAGTGTTGAGTTTATCGAGCGTCTAGATAACCCACCTGAGTTTGTCGATGTTGACCCCGATTCAAGTTTGAAAGTCCTGAGATTTAAAATTAACGTTTCTTAAGACGCTTAATTTAGAGTTAACAAATATCAACGTTTGAAAGTAAAAAAGCCACTCAATGAGTTAACACTGATCATTTAAGCATTTTCCTGATCAGTTGAACGATCCTACAGATGGTT